>JAEYWB010000518.1 GCA_023429275.1 Planctomycetota bacterium | reverse complement strand
CGTCCACGAGGCCCGCAATACCTACGTCCTCGCCAACTTCCCCGACGGCAAGGCCATCGGCCGGACTCTCGTGAGCGGACAACTGCAGTCCGACTCATCCGACGGAACCGTGACGCTGTCGGTCGACTGACACGCTCAAGCTGCCCAACGCAGCCTGCCAGCCAGCGGCTGCAGCACGTCAGGGCTGATGGGCTCGACCACAACCGACTGACTTGTCATCCGCCAAACGCCGAATACCGGCGCACGCCGCGGGCGAATGCGGCTCGGTTGGCGATGAACAGGCCGATCACCCAGGTGAGTTCGACCAGCAGGCCGTGGCGAAGTTCCGCCGCTGTGAATCCGCCGAGGAAGATCTTCGCGGGGAAGTACGCCAGGTACTTGAACGGCAGCCACTCGGCGAGAAAACTGAGTCCCGTGACGAGCCACGCCACGAGTTGCGACGTCCCGGGGCCGACGTCTCCCTGCAGCATCTCGAGCGGCATCATGTGCCCCGACAGCAGGTAGTTCACCATCATGTAGATGAACAGCAGCGAGCTGACTTCCAGGAACCAGAACGAAACGAGACCGAGCAGGGACTCGATGAGAAAGCCGATCAGAAAGCTCATCACGAGCGACGCGACGAAGGCCACCAGGGTCGCGGCATCAGGCCAGCCGGGGAGGAACCCGCGGCAGAGCCAGAAGACGATCGCGAACGGAATGGCTGAAACGCCGTAATACACGAGCTTGTGGGCGACCCGGTACCAGAAGAGGTAGCCGAGCATGTCGACCGGCTGCGTCAGGTACTTCTTGATGGTCCCGTCCCGGACCTCCCGGGCGATCCCGGCGGAAAGGCCGGGCATGCTCGAGAAGGCCCGCGCGAGCATCACGAAGAGCTGGTAGGCGACGATGTCCTCGTAGCTGTAGCTCGCGACCCGGTCCCCCGGCTTCAGGATCGCTCCCCACAGGAAGACCTGGGTGACGATCGGCAGGAACCGGAAGAGCGTCCCGAGGAAGAAGTCACCCCGGTACGCCAGCCGCTCCGCGAAGCAGCTCCGGACGATGACCCACTGCGTTCGAAACCACGCGGTCATCGATCGTCAGGCCCGGCGGGAAGGGGAAGGGGAGAGACTCGCATCTTCGCATCGTAGAGGATTGTCCGCCTCCGCGAGAGGCGGCCCGGCGGGAAGACGACTTCCCTCCGGATCCCGGCGTTGCGACGAATAGATGCTCGACTGGCCGCTGAGAAGATAGGACAGGAAGCAGGCGATTGATGCGTAGGTGACAAACCCCGAACTCATCAGGGATCCATTCTCCGGCGCAAACAGCTCGAGGGCCATGATCGTGCAGGCGAGAGGGGTGTTCGTCGCCCCGGCAAAGACGGCGACGAATCCCAGCCCCGCCATCAGATCGACCGGAGCCCCAAGCAGGCCGGCCAGGAGATTGCCGAGGGCCGCCCCGACGAAGAACAGCGGCGTCACCTCGCCCCCCTTGAATCCGCTGCCGACGGTGACGGCGGTCAGATGCAGCTTCCACCACCAGCTCAGCGGGCCGGCGCCGCCGGGGTGAAAGCAGGACTGGATCGTCACGGCCGCGGGATCGGCGGGGCTCGCCGAAACTCCCAGGCCGAGATAGTCCCGGTCGCCGATCAGTGCGACAAGGGCGATGACGACGCACCCTCCGACCGCCGGCCGGAGCCACGGCCGGGAGATCGCCTTCTCGGCCGACCACTTGATGAGGTGTGTCAGCTCGGCAAACAGGACGCTCGCGAGCCCGAAGAAGACTGCGGCGAGTGCAACCTTGCCCGCCAGCAGCCAGTCGAGACGCATCGCAGCCGACTCGCTCGCGATGCGTGCCGCTCCGGCGATGTGATAGTGGGTGTGGCCGATTCCCCAGGCCGCTGTGACCTGGTCGCCGATGACACTCGCGATCAGGCAGGGGATGATCGCCTCGTAGCTCATCCGCCCGATCGTCAGGACCTCCAGGGCGAAGATTGTCCCGGCGAGCGGTGTGCCGAAGACCGCCCCGAAACCGGCTGCCACCCCCGCCATCAGCAGCAGGCGAGTGTCAGCGGGACCGAGCCGCAGCCAGCGGCCGAGGGTGGCGGCGAGGCTCCCCCCCATCTGAACAGCAGTTCCCTCGCGACCGGCCGACCCGCCAAACAGGTGCGTCACGAGTGTCCCGCCGAGGACCAAGGGGGCCATTCGCGTCGGAACGCCACCCCCCGGCTCATGGATCTGCTCCATGATGAGGTTGTTTCCCCGGTCGGCGGTTCCCCCCCAGCGGTGGTAGAGCCAGCCGGAGGCGAGGCCTGCGAGGGGAAGAAGGTACAGGAGCCACGGATTCTGCCAGTGACGTTGCGTGACACGGTCGAGCGACCAGAGGAAGAGGGCGACCGCCGAACCGACGCCGATTCCGAGAGGGAGACCGATTGCGAGCCACTTGAGGACGAAGCCCGCCCGGGTGAGGTGTTCGCGATAATCCCAGCGAAACGACATGGCGATGTCTCCCGTCGCCGGGTGGCCGCAGGCCCCGGATTTGCCGGCCCCGTGCCTCAACCTCTCGGCGTTCTTGTCAGGAGTCATCAGCCGGCCGCACGGGCCGGCGGTTATCGGCGAACCCCATCGCCATCGATGGACCAAGTCTAAATCGCGGCGGAAGAGGCAGCAATCGGCCTCGCCAGGAGTCCAGCCGCTGTCGAAGGCTGGCAGTCAAGGAACCTCGGCCGTATGACCAAACCGGGGCATCTTCGGGTCGCCGCCTGCAGAGGCAGGCCGCCGGTGGACATCTGTGTCGAGATTTCGATGCGGGTTCCCGGATCAGCGGGTGGTGACGTTGTCCAAGCTCTGTTCGGCTGTTATCATCCCCGACCCGCCCCACAGGGCGGTGGTATTTTTCCATGTTCCGGCACAACGAGTTGCCGACCTGAACGATCGAAAGGGGCGTCCGGCAAGTCATGGGTGTGAAGAAGACTGGGAAAGGCCGTCGTAAGCTGGGTCGAAAGAAGCGTCGCATGCGTGCTCGAATCCGGCACCGCAAGTGATCGATGAATCCCTGTCTGTTCACGCAGGCTGCCGGCCCCGATTGGGGCCGTTTTTTATTGGCGGGCCGGTATTTTCGTGGCAGACGATCCGGTAGGTTGGAGGGGAGGCTGCCGCGCCGAGTTTCCTCATCCTGAGGGCTCCCGAGCCGCCCCGTCCGGCGCTTCCTCATGCCGCTTCTTGATCGCGAAGAGTACGTCGAGCAGGGGTACTTCTTCCGGGTTTTCCGGGAGCGTATCGAGGAAAACACCCCGTCGCAGGAGGTTCTGCGGTTGGTGCGCGAGGAAATCCTCGCGACGACCAAGCTCCCGTTGGCGATCGATTTTCTGTGCGGGGAGCTCGAGCACCGGGGCCGGCTTTCCCCGGGAATGGCGCAGCTGGCCCACTACTTCACGCCGTTCCAGACCTTCCTGGTCGAAAAGGCGGAGGAAGACACCTCCAAGTTTGACCTGCGGATCGCCCTGCAGATCCTGGAGCGGGAGGCGGAGTACCGGGCCAACGAGCCCAGGATTCCGGCGCTCTTCGTTTTCCAGTTCGAGTGCCTGGCGCGCAATCGCCTCGGCTACGACCACGGATTGAAGGCGATCGCCAACGACCCGATGTACAACCCCGACTGGCGGGACTGGATCCAGCGGATCCGCCGGCAGCTCGGCACCGTCGATTTCACGGATCTCATCTACGGCCGTTCGGAGTTCTTTCTCGACGAACTCCGGCGGGAAGAACGGAATCCGGACCTGCCTGCCCCGTACCCGCTGCTGTTCGGGAAGGCGGAAGGACGCATCGCCAAGGCGAGCCGCGGGAAGGATCCGCTGTACATGTTCGCCGCCCTGCAGCGTCAGCTCGGGTACCCGGTCGTCCCCCGTTCGCAGGCCGCGAAGACGGGACCGGTCTTCGAACCGCCGGTCGACCTGCGGTTCCAGCGTCTGGAAATGCGGGTGATGCTCCTCGAGCAGGAACAGAAGGGGAACGTCGACCTGTCGAAGCTCGCCCGCGGCGGTGCGGCGGATGGATTGCCGTAGGCGGAGACATGTCGCCGCCGCAGTCGAAATGAGGTCACATCCGACACGCCGCTCACAGTTGGGCAATCAGGGCCAGACCTCGCCGCTCCCGTGGGAATCAGTCGGCTTTCAACCGGATGTCGACGCTGGACCGGTGGGCTGTCAGTCCTTCCTTGTCCGCGAGGCGACGGACGAGGTCGGCATCTTCCGCCAGGGCCGCGCGGTTGTAGCTGATGACGCTCGACCGCTTCAGGAAATCGGCAGCCGAAAGGCCGTTGGCGAACCGCGCTGTTCCGCCGGTCGGCAGAACGTGCGAAGGACCGGCGACGTAGTCTCCGAGTGCGACCGGCGTGTAGTGGCCGAGGAAGACCGCTCCCGCGTTCTGGATCTTGTCGAAAAGCCGGTCCGGCTCGGCCGTGGAGATGTGAAGGTGCTCTGTCGCCAGCAGATCGGTCAGCCTGGCCGCTTCGTCTTCGTCCCGCGCGAGGATCAGGGCTCCGTACGCCTCCAGCGACGTCCGGGCGAGGTCTCCCCGCTCAAGGCTGGCGAGTTGCTTCTCGAGTTCCGCCCGGACCGCGTCGATCAGCGGCGGATGCCAGGTGATGAGGACCCCTGAGCCGGGGCTGTGCTCCGCCTGCGAGATCAGGTCGGCCGCGACGAACGCCGGCCGGGCGGTCTCGTCCGCGAGGACGATCACCTCGCTCGGCCCGGCGATGCTGTCGATGTCGACCTCGCCGAAGACGAACCGCTTCGCCAGGGCCACGAACAGGTTCCCCGGCCCGACGATCTTGTCGACTCGCGGGATCCCTTCGACCCCGTAGGCCATCGCCGCGACCGCCTGGGCTCCACCGATCCGGTAGACCTCGGTGACACCGAGTTCGTGGCAGCAGGCGAGGAGGTCCGTGTTGTACGACCCGAACGGAGTCGGCGGGGCGACGACGGCGATCTCCCTGACCCCTGCGGTTTGAGCAGGAACGACGGTCATGAGGAGAGTCGAAGGATACGCCGCCGCGCCGCCGGGGATGCAGACCCCGACCCGCTTCAGCGGTCGACACCGCTGACGGAGCTCGACTCGCGCATCCCCATTGTGCCGGACGACCTGGACATCCTCGTGCAGCAGGGCCCGCTGGAATTCGGCGATGTTGTCGCGGATCTGCCGGACCGTCTCGAGGAACCTTGGGTCGGCGGCCCGGTGGGCCTCCGCGATCTCGGAGAGGGGGACCCGGATCGTCTCAGCGGTCAGGTCTTTCCGGTCGAGCTTGGCCGTGTACTCGAGGAGGGCCGGCATCCCGCGGGAACGGACATCCTGACAGATCCGCTCGACCACCTGCTGCGGGGTCAGCGGGGCGCCGAACAGGGCGACCGTCCGGGCCCGTCCCGCCTCGGAGACCACGTCCCCCCGCGGGCTCAGTTTTTCCCGGAGATCGGCGAACAGCCCCTCGGCGTCGCCGCTTCGGGTGTCGATCGTAAGGATGCTAAGTGACATGCGATTTCGGTGAGTCGGAGTCGTCAAGGCGGATGCCAAACCGGAATCATAGCGGACCTGCCGCCATGACCGCGCCTCTCCGGCGATCCGCTGAGCGACTTTCGCCCCCGTTGAACGACTTTTCGTGTCGTT
>JAEYWB010000515.1 GCA_023429275.1 Planctomycetota bacterium | reverse complement strand
GGGTCACGGTCGCGACGAGAGCGACAAACGTCAGGACGAAGTGGGACGTCGCCGTCGCCACGTGCGGCGTCATGTCGAGCCCGCGGATCAGAAACGGGACGTGAATGATTCCTCCGCCGATCCCGAGCAGGCTCGACACGACGCCGATGTAGGCGCTCCCGATCGATCCAACGAGCATCCGCCGGTCGTTCAGCCCCGCGGCCTGCTCCGAGGGGTCCCCTTCCCGGCTTCGACGGGCCCTCGAGCCGAGCGGGTTTGCCACCAGATATCCGCCGATTCCCAGCAGCAGCAGGCCGAAGACTGGATCGAACCAGGCCCTCGGGATCTCATGGACCAGCAGCGTTCCCAGAACGGCTCCGGGAATTCCGGCGATGCTGAAGATCGTCCCCGCCCGAAAGTCGACGCGCCCCATCCGGACGTAGGAAATCGTCCCCGAGTAGGCATTGAAAAAGACCACCGCGAGCGAAATGGCGGTGACCGCGGCCGGATCCTGGTGCGGATTGAGGAGGAGCAGGACCGGAACGAGGATCGATCCCCCTCCCGCTCCGACGAGCGTCCCATAGGCGCCGACGAGGAAGCCGATCGGCACCAGCGTCAGGAACTCACGAAGGTCCGGCGTCATGGGCTCACGCGTCAGATCTGGAAGTTGTGAGTCACCGATTCGACTTCGCGCTCGTGCCGCGCGAGGCGCTGCGCCGTGGCGTCGATTTCCGATGACATCGTCGCCGGAGAATCGGACGATGCAGACCGCGGCCAGAGCCTGGAAACGACGACATAAGTCACCCATCCCCACGCGAGCGGGAACAGCAGGGCTGCCGGAAGAAGAAGTCCCATCTGCATAATGTTTCACGGCAGGATAGCAGAGGCCGGAGTCGACGGATCACTTTCCGGCATTTCCTCCGGTTCACAGACCTTCAGCGGAGTGGTCGATTCGAACCCGCCTCGTCACACTGCGGGTTTCCCGCCGCGGCCGTGCCGCTGAGCCGTGCCGCTGACCAGTGCCGATTCGTTTCAACTTGCCCATGTCTTCTCCGCAGCGAATTACGACCGGACTTCCCCGTCTCGACGAACTCCTCGGAGGAGGACTCCTTCCCGGCAAGCTGGGCGTCGTTCTCGGAGCCACGGGCATCGGAAAGACACAGTTTGGGATCCAGTTTCTTGACGCCGGACGGTCGCAGGAGGGGGAACGGGGTGTCCTGTTCGACCTGACCGCCCGGGGGGACTCCCAGAACCACGCCGACTACGCCGGGCGGATCGCCGACTGGGCGCTCCGCGAAATGCCAATCAATCTTTACGCCCCGCCCGAAACCCTGTGGGACCGGGACAAGGCCCGGTTCGACAGCGCGCACCTCTTCAACCGCTCCGGACGCCGCGTGACGTTTTCCGACCTGGATGAGGATGGCCAGAGGGAGTGGAAGATCGAGCTGAACCGGAAGCTCGAACAGACGATCGCGTTCTTCTACGGCAACTTCGTCCACGGCGTGCGGAGGTGCCTGATCGACGGGGTCGAGCCGAGCGACCGGGCGAGCGACTCGTTCCAGTTCGAGCTCTTCGAATACATCTATCACCAGATCTTCCAGAAGGAGGCGGAGTGGGTCGCCCGCGACCTGTTCCGGGCCCACTACCGCGAGCACGCCGAAACGATCGCCCGGCATACCTACGACAACGCCTCGCTCGGCTGCATGATCCTCTGCACGTCGCACGAGGTGATGCTCGAAGATCTCCTGGCCCGCAAGATCGAGACGGGAGACGTCCTGTCGAACGCGAACACGATCATCCTGATGGGGAAGATCCGCGACGGGGCGAAGCTGGGCCGGGCGCTGTACGTCGCGAAGCACCGAGGCAGCAAGTGCTCGGAAGAGATTGTCCCCTACCAGATCACGGACAAGGGGATCGAGCTGCTGGGATAGGGCCACTCGGATCGGGTGAGTCCCGTCAGGGACGAAAGAGATACTACGGAGAGCCAGGAGCCCGTGAGAGCGAGCATGGGCTGATTCTTTCGTCCCTGGCGGGACTACTCAATTGATGTCGGCTGTCCCCCCCGTTGCACGGGGGGCTATTTCCTTCCGTCCCTGGCGGGACTACGCCGGACCGAACTGATCGCGTGTCGCTCAGGCTGCCGCAAGCCAACCCGCGTCCCGATAGCAGCGACGCGCCAGCGGAGCGCGGTTCGAACGTTGCCATGTCGCCGCCAGCTTGACCGCGCTCCGCTGGCGAGTCGCGGTGAAACGGTCGGTCAAGTTCGGCGTCTCAGCTCCCGACCGGCGTTGCGGCCTTGGTCGCCCCGTTCGTCGCAGCGCCGTTCGTCGCGGCCCCGTTCGCGTTCCCCGCCATCTCCACCGCCTTGACGAGCTGGTCGAGGCGGAACGGCTTGTAGATCACCGACCGGAGGCCCATCTGCCGGGCCTTCACGATCGAGTGGTTGGCGTCGTAGCCGAAACCAGCCATCAGGATCACTTCCACCCGGCTGTCGATTTCCAGCACCTTCTGGAAGAACTCCGACCCCTTGAGATCCGGAAGGCGGATGTCCGCGACGACCGCGTCGTAGCGGTGCGTCCGGATCATCATGAGGGCTTCTTCACCATTATGGGCGGTCTCGACGCTCGCCCCGAACCGGCCGAGCAGCTCGTGGCCCGAGCGGCGGATCTCCTTGTCCGAGTCGACGATCAGCACCCGCATGTGACGAAGCTTGGGGTGCTGGAACTGGTTCGTGAGCCCCTTGCCCACCCCCGTGCCGGCGAGGTCCCCGGCCTTGCGGATCGCGTTGCGGATCTCGCGGGTGTGCGTCAGGATGTTCTGAAGCCGGCTGCAGGCCGCGGGGAGCTTGTCGCCGAACTTCTCGAGGATGTACGTCGCGTCGTTCAGGATCTCGTCGACCGGATCGGCGACGTCAAAGAGCATCTGCTTCGTGCTGTTCGCCGCGGTGGTCACCTTCTCGGCAATCAGGAGCTCGAGCGTATTGAGGGCGACGGCGACTTCCCGGGAAAAGAGCTCGAGGAAGCGGAGATCGCTGTCCGAGAACGCCCCAGGCTTCGTGCTTTCGACGTTGAACGTCCCGAGGATCTGGTCGTGCAGGACGAGGGGAACGGTGAGCGAACTGCGGGCCCCGGGCGCACCGGGGAGGTAGTGGCAGTCCTTCTGGGTATCGAGACACAGGTAACTCTGACCGGTCGTCGCGACGTAGCCGGTGACGCCGTTCAGCTCCGGCAGGGCCTTCAGTTCCCGCTCCGAGGCGGTTCCCATGCCGACGGACAGCAGCGGTTTCAGAACGCCCGTCTGTTCATCGAGGAGGCGGATCTCGACCGTTTCGAACTTCAGCAGGTCCTTGGTATAGCGGAGGATCTTGTCCTTGAGCAGTTCGACCCGGTCTTCGACGGAGAGGTCCACCACCTCTTCCGGCTGCAGGTCCCCGAGCTCGAACCCGGCGGCATAGATCGCTTCAATCTTCTGTCGGGCGGTCACGGCGGACGAAACGTCGTGCACAATCCCGATCAGGTACGCCGCCCCCGCACCTTCGGAATCCGAGACCGGCTTCATCTCGACATTCAGGTAAGTCTGGTCGCCTGTCTTGACCGTCGCCGATGCGAGCTCGTTCGTATTCAGCGCCGTCTGGATCGGCGAGAGCTCGCCTGGAAGAAACTGCATCCGCTCGAAGACGTCGAAAAACCGCTTGCCCGCCGCCTCCCCTTTGGCACCGCTCAAGCTGTGGAACTGGGGGTTCGCCCAGAGAATATGCCCCCGCAGGTCGAGGAGGGCAATCCCCTGCGGCAGAGCCTTCAGGATTCCGCCCGCCTCCAGAAGGAACTCGCTCGGCGAGGCTCCCTCGTTGAGGACACAAAAGCCGTGGATGCTTCCCTCGCGGAGAGCGGCCACGGCTTCGTCGAGAGTCTGAACCGTCGTGACGTCGCACTTCGTCGACAGTCCCGCCGCGACATCCTGAAGACAGGAGTCCGAGCGGCCATACACGAGAAACTTGGGACGAGTCATGCGACCAATCACTACCCAGCGTCGGCAGACACTTTCCCAAGGCCGCCGGGCGCCAATCACGCCTGGCACCCGCGCCTTTGTGAGTCTCGTCTGCCACAGAGACGGGGAATTGTACGCGCGGGGTTGAAATGCGATCAATCCGCGTTCTCCGATCAGGACCGGCCGGTCTTGACAACTCCGCGCGGAGTGGGCCGTTCGTGGCGGCTTTTCGTCTGTCGCCTGAAGAGACGGGACGGACGTGAACAGCGGATGAATCGCTCTCGCCCCTGAACGGCAGGCGGGATAGGATGAAGGATGCGTTCGGCGAACGGAGGAACTTCGGTCGGGACAGCGGCCAAACGGCAGCCCCGACCGATCTCGGAGGAGCGTCTCTGATGACTGGCCTGCGCCGAATGGAAATCAGAACTGTCGCACTGGGCCGACTGGCCGGGTGCGGTCTCGCGGCCGCGTCGCTTGCGGTTCTGCCGGCAGCCCTCCAGGCCGACACGCCTGAGCAGATTGTCCGCAAGCTGGGATCGCCCCGCTTCCAGGAGCGGCATACCGCGGAGCAGCAGATTCTCGCGAACCCCGAGGACGTCTACGGCCCCCTGAAGATCCAGGCGGAGTCGGCCCATCCCGAAGTCCAGCTTCGGGCGAGGCGGCTCCTCAAGGTCGTTCAGAGGCGTGTGCTGGAGCGTCAGTTCGAGCGGTTCGGCGAAACCGGCGATCCGAAGCTCGCGCCGGTCGGCTGGGAGCGGTTCGCGGAAACTGTCGGCGATTCGCCCGAGGCGGCGAAGCTGTATCTTTCCATGTTCCTGGCGCACGCCGAGGCCCTGACCGCTCTCGTCGATCGATCGGTCGAACTGCAGCCCGCCTTCAACAGCCTGTTCAGCGACGTCTTCCCCTGGCAGCAGGACTCCCGCAATTTTTCGCTCGAGACCTTCGCCACGATCCTTTACCTCGCCTCCTCTCCGGAGTGCCCGCTCGACCGGGTCGCCCAGATCCAGGTGTCCCACCTCCTGACGCTGAGCCAGACACACTCCGCGATTCGCCATGGAGAGAGCCACGAGGAGCTGCAGCGGCTTCTCGGCAAGTGGGTCCAGCGGAAGGGAGCGGGAACCGCCGAGAGCCGGTTTGCGATGGCGCAGCGGTTCGACCTCGAGGAGGCCTCCATCCCCGCTCTCGAGATGATCCAGGGGGCGGTCCGGGAGCGCGTCGACCGGGACGCTTCCCTTGTCGAAGCGGTCCTCCACATCGCCCAGAAGGGGACCTCGGAGAATGTCATCGACCTGGAACCGCTCCTCGACGATGAGACACGGTTCGCCGATTGGAGCCTGGAGAAGAAGAACGGTGAGCGGGAACACGTCACATCGCAGATCCGGGACGTCGCTCTCGTCGCCTCCATTCACCTGATGCGGCAGTCGCCGCGCGAGTTCGGGTTCCGGAACCTTGCCGCCAGCCCCAAGTTTCTGTTCGTCCCGAATACGACCGGCTTTGCGACAGAGGAAGAGCGGGACAAGGCGTTCCGCCAGTGGGCCGAGTGGCGCCGTGAGAGTGCGGGGGGGATCGTGATGGGTGAGATCATCGCGATCGAAGGGGTCGAGCTGTAAGTCGCCTTCCGCTCCGCGAAAGGGCGTTCTTTCGCAGAGCGATAGACGACATTCTCGGCGAATCGGGCCAGCACGCCGGAGCCTTACGCCGTCGGGCGGGCCAGGCCCAGGTCTTCGTAGATCGCCGAGTTGAGCAACCGGAACCGCTTGTTGTGGATCGGCTCCCCGG
>JAEYWB010000460.1 GCA_023429275.1 Planctomycetota bacterium | reverse complement strand
TCTTTGACCCGGACGGTAAAGGTGCCGCGGAAGTAGCTCCGCAGGACTTCTCCGGCGGCCCTGGCGGCCTCGAGAGCGACGTCGAGCTGAGGATGACGGGGAACGGGCATGGGCTGGCAGGGTGAGGGAAGGGAGGCAGGGAGACCGGCGAGCGGCAGTTGTCGAGTTTAGAGGATTTTCTGCAGCAGAGATCGGGTGAGAGCCCCCAACCGCAAAAGACCTGAGAAATCGCTTGGGAACGGCTTTACGGGACAGCCGGCGGGACGGAATCGCAATGCCGCAAGAAAACTTTGACTTCCCTGTCGAGGGAAACTTGCGACGGCGGCAATGGGGACGGTAGTTTCCGCTCGCGCTCGATTGGGAGGTTCGTCATGCGTTGGGTCGTGTTGGGGGTTCTGATGTGCGCCGCCGCCTTCCCGGGGCGTTTCGCCGCGGCCTACGACCGCCCCGGATCGTTCCCCCGCCAGTCCCGCTCGCCGGTGCTGGGCACAAAGGGGATGGTCGCCACGAGTCACCCCCTCGCTTCGCAGGTCGGCCTCGAGGTTCTTAAAGGGGGCGGCACGGCGGCTGATGCCGCGATCGCCGCCAATGCGATGCTCGGCGTCGTTGAGCCGATGAGCTGCGGCATCGGCGGCGACTTATTCGTCATCTACTGGGATGCAAAGACCAAGACGCTCACCGGCCTCAATGCCTCAGGCCGCAGCCCTTACTCGCTGACGCGCGACGTCTTCAAAGAGAAGATGCTGACGCAGATTCCTTCCACCGGTCCGATCTCGTGGTCGGTTCCGGGGTGCGTCGACGGCTGGGAGATGCTGCGTGCGAAGTTCGGCCGGAAGACGCTCGGCGACCTCCTGGCACCGGCCATCGAGACCGCCGAAGCGGGATTCCCCGTCAGCGAGGTGATCGCCGGACACTGGGAGGAAGCCGAGAAGAGCCTGTCGGAATGGCCCGACTCCAAGGCAACGTATCTTCCGAACGGGAAAGCCCCGCAGACCGGGGAGATCTTTCGGAATCCCAATCTCGCGGCGACGTACAAGCTGCTCGCGAGCGGCGGGCGGGTTGCCTTCTACAAGGGAGAGATCGCCCGGAAGCTCGCCGCGTTCAGCGAGGCGAACAAGGGCTACCTCGCTCTGAAGGATCTCGAGTCGCACACGAGCGAGTGGATTCAGCCGGTCTCGACGAACTACCGGGGCTATGACGTCTGGGAGCTTCCGCCGAACGGGCAGGGGATCGCCGTCCTGCAGATGCTCAACATCCTGGAGGCGTACGACGTCTCCAAGATGGGACCGGAAACGCCCGAATACCTTCACCTGCTGGTCGAGGCGAAGAAGCTCGCCTACGCCGACCGGGCGCGATACTACGCCGACCCCACCTTCAGCCAGGTCCCGACGAAGGAACTGATCTCGAAGGAATACGCCGCCCGGCAGCGGAAGCGGATCGATCCGAACAAGGCGGCGCCCGATGTTCCCCCGGGAGACCCGCTCAAGATGGGGGACACGATCTACCTGTGCGTCGTCGACAGCGAGGGAAACTGCTGCTCGCTGATCCAGAGCATCTACAACGGGTTCGGATCGCAGGTTGTTCCGGGAGACCTCGGGTTCGCGATGCAGAACCGGGGGTGCCTGTTCGCCCTGGATGAGACGCATCCCAACAAGCTCGAGCCGCACAAGCGTCCGTTCCACACGATCATCCCGGCGATGGTGACGAAGGACGGGCTGCCGTACTTCGTCTTCGGCGTCATGGGAGGGGACATGCAGCCGCAAGGGCATGTCCAGGTGCTCGTCAACCTGCTCGACTTCAAGATGAACGTCCAGGCGGCGGGAGACGCCGCGCGGGTGCAGCATCGGGGCTCCGCCACGCCGACGGGCGAGCCCGCGGCGCCGAACGGCGGAACCGTTTACGTCGAGACGGCGATTCCCGAGGCGACCCGAAAGGCTCTTGGTGAGCGGGGGCACACCGTCATCGTCTCTCCGGGAGGCTACGGTGGCTACCAGGGAATCCTGATCGATCGCGAGCGGGGCGTGCTTCACGGCGGGACTGAAGCCCGCAAAGATGGCGCGGCGGTTGGATACTGAAAGGTGCTGAGAGGAGAGAGGCCAATAGGGCGGATCAAGGGCACGTGGTGCCGCCGTGCGTGACCTCTCGCTCGTTTCCTAGAAATTCGACCTCGGTGCGACGGCCGGCCCACTCCCCGGCTTCTGTCCGGCGGGCGGCTTGACCGGCTTCTGCGGTGGGACTTCGAGCTGTTCCATCGTCTTCGTCAGCCGCTCCTGCATGCGGGTCGCATCCCGCATCCGGGCGGGGTAGAGGCAGAGCAGGGCGACCTGGATCTTTTCCTTCGCACTGACCGGAACATCGTACCGGGCGACATACCCGATGCGATGCGGCACAACGTCCGGGCTCTCCGGCGGAGCGAGCCTCGCCCAGGAGAAGCTCTTCGATTTGGTGTACGGGATCGTCCCCGGAACCGGAACCTGCCCTGTCATCCACGCGTTATCGACGGCGGGCGCGGGAGCGAACGTGATGTTGAGCCCGGCCTGAAGCTGTGCGTCGAGATCATGGGCGAACGTAGCCGGGTTCGCGGTCTCGGGATCGTTCGGATCGGAGGCGAGAAACCGCTGATGATTCCCCAGCAGGAACAGCTCCGCCACCTGGGTACCCGTGCCGTCGGTCTGAACAGGCATTTCCCACTTCGCGAGAACGCCGGGGAGCTCCGAAACCCGTGTAAAACGCGAGTTCATCCGGTCGTCCGGCATGTCCTTCTTCGGGGGAGCGATCTCTCTGAAGCCAAGCGGAACGCGGAGGGAGATGCCGAACGGACCGATCCACTTCTTGTCGAGGTTGGTGTCGAGGTCCTCGCGGTAGGCGTAATAGGCGTTGGCCGCCTTGAGACGGTTTTCGTAGGTCTCAACGCCGCAGCCCGAAAGGAGCGTGGCAAGAGCCAGACCAGCGAAGCACTTCGCGCCGTGAGGCCGCATCGAAAAGATCCCCGTCAGAGTCAGAATTCCGCGATTCTCAGGGGCTGAGATGCGGGCGTCAATCTCGCGGGATGCCCGAGGGGCTGGTTGTAGGCAGTTCGCAGCGGAACTGGACATCGGGATCTCTTCCCAGTCTCGAGAGGTCCACTAAGGTGTCAGTGGTCCCGAGAACACCTGACGAGGACTCCATGTCGAAGTCTCTTCCGATCCCCGGCGCCGCCAAAGCGGATTCCGGTAGTCTCGAGATGATCCGCGTTTGGATCGCAAAGGGCGGCCTCCATACCTCGCTGAAGATCGGGTTCTGGAAAGATCGGGATCTCAATGAGCCAGATTGCTGGGGAGTCCTGCTTGCGGACACTGTCCGTCACGTGGCCAATGCCCACGAAGAACAGTATGGACGCGATCCCCGTGAAACCATGATTGCTATCCGCCAGGCATTCGAACGCGAGTTGGCTCGTCCGACATCACCCGTGCGTGGCAGCTTCCCCAAGGAGTCGTGACAGCACCCAATTTCCGATTGACGTCCCTCGGCCGTCTTGAAGGACCAGCAGCTTGAAGACGGACCGTCCCGCGGGCGCGAGCGATCCCTTTCACCAAGGTGAACGCAGCAGCGACATCTGTGTCCTGTTAGAATTCCGACGATCCACACCACCGGGACACATCCATGCCGCAGGCGTTTATTCCTCTCTCTCCTGAAGACGATCCGAGCATCCTGTTCGGGGCTCAGGACGTCCACATCCGTCGGATGCGTGACGCCCTGGGCGTGAACATCGTCCTCCGCGGCGAGCAGCTCGTGGTCGATGGGCCGGACGACAAGATCTCCCGGGCCAAGGACGTCCTGACGGAACTGGTCCCGCTCGTCCGCCGCAAGGGAATCCTCAAGGACGACGACCTCGCGCGGATCCTCGGCGGGCTGGCCGGGGCCCTCCCGGTCGACGCGGGACCGACGACCGGTCCCGGAGGAGCGGGGGCGGGCGGGGGAATCGACCTGTTCGACAAGGCCCGCAAGGTCAAGCCGAAGACGCGGGGGCAGGAAGAGTACGTCGATTCGATCCGGAACCACGACCTCGTCTTCTGCGTCGGACCGGCCGGCTCGGGAAAGACCTACCTCGCCGTCGCGATGGCGGTGAATGCCCTCCGGCGGCAGCAGTGCCGGAAAATCGTCCTCGTCCGGCCGGCGGTCGAGGCGGGGGAACGACTCGGGTTTCTCCCCGGCGACCTTCTGGCCAAGGTGAATCCGTTCCTGCGGCCGCTTCTCGACTCGATGAACGACATGCTCGATTACGAGCAGGTCCGCCGGTACATGGAAT
>JAEYWB010000404.1 GCA_023429275.1 Planctomycetota bacterium | reverse complement strand
CTTTTCCGGTTGAGTTCGCGCGGGGACGGGTGATTCCGCTGAATTGAAAATCCGGTCCGTCCATCCGCGACGCCCCTCGGCGTCCCCACTCCGCGCGGAGTCGAGCAGGAACTCGCGCCAGTCCGGGACGAAGTGACTTTCCCGAAGTCGCGATGGCGGCACACGTTGCCACCTCACGCCACCTGTGTGCTGAAGGGAGAACAGGTTGGAACGGCCATCCAGCCGCGGCCGCTCTGTCTCCGGCGGACGTCCGATGTCGGGTCTCTCCGCGAGGCTCGGAAGCACTTTTCCGGAGCTCCCCGCCGGAACGGTCACCGTGCGGGCGTCGGCGCGACGCGACAAATGCGGTTGGCGGCGAACAGTCCGGTGATGTAGGCGTCCTCGAGCGAGCAGACGCTGTGATCCCCGATCAGGTAGATCCCTCTCCCCGGTCGCTCTCCAGAACATGCGGCCCGATGAAGAACGCAGGGTCCCAGTGCCTTTGAGGGATGACCGCGTGGTGTTCGAAGTACGGCTCCAGATCCGGAGTCGACGTTTTCGAGTAGAACAGGGAGGTCCCGTCCGGTTCATTGATCATCACGATGTTGCTGCTTTCCGGCGGAAAGAAATACATGCATCGGCTCCGATAGGCGGGCCTCAGCCCTCCGCGAACGTGGAGCATGAACACCGATACGGCCGGGTTCACAGGATCCGCGATGGGGATCAGCTTCCGGGCCCGATCGAGCGGTGTCGCGACCACCACATGGTCGGCTTCCAGTTCGCGTCCCTCCGCGGTCGTGATCCTCCAGCGTCTCGCGGCCCCCGCGCCGATGCTCGTCACCGAACCACTTTCGATCGAAGGCAAGAAGGTTTCATAAAGCCGACTCTTCTGAAACTCGAACTCGCAAGTCCGCATCGTGATCGGCAGGCAGGCGGCCGCGAAGTAGCAGGACGAGATTTGGCGGATCTCGAGAAAGGACGTGGCGCGGACCAGGTTGCCCAGGAAGCGGTCCGCCCAGTACTGAATCCCGAGCCGACTCACCAGTTCGACCGCCGGTTCGCGAACCAGATCTTCCAGCCACGGGTGGGCTTTCAGAGCCTCCTTCTGGGAAACGGCTTCCGTTTCCCGCCGAAACTGCTCGTATTCCCGCCGGAACCTTCGGAGGAAATAGAGGAACCTCAACAGGCTCGGCAGGTGCCACAGGTTCCTCCAGCTGAGGAACGACAGGGCGTCCTCTCCGTGAAAAAACATGGCCCGCCTGACGTTCATGCGCCGGGTGCAGCGGACGAACGGGAGGACGTGTCGGTAATCCGACCGGACATAGAAAGCTCCGTAGTTGACCTTTCCGTCCGTCGAGGTCGGGAGGCGTCCGCCGATCTCTTCCGTGATCAGCCGAAAGGAAGTCCTCCCCAGTTCCGTCAGTCGCCGCGCGCACGCGAGCCCGGAGATTCCCCCTCCGACAATCACGACTTCGTAGTTCTCAATCGTCAAGGTTCCACCGATACTCAACGGCTCGACAGATTCTCTCCCGGCCGTCGGGACGGCCCCGCAGCCAGCGTCGGCCACGCAAGGCGTCCGGCCCGCTGGAGCGCCGGGAGGCCCCGAAGAGCATTGCCGGAAGATCCCGCCCCGCGACGGTTCCCCCGGGCTGCATGTCTCTGGAGATCCTTGGAAGCATCCGTCGGCAGGCAGAAGTTGGCAAGCAATGCCCCATCTCTACGGAACGCTCGGCAACGCTTGTGCGGGTCTTCCCGTTGGTCTCGACCCGGCCACGCGCTTCTCTTCTCTTCAAATGACGCCGGGCAACGTTCGGCATCGCCTTCGGTCCGACCACCCCGCCGGGCGGATGAACGGATGGACGGACGGGTTTTCCGCTTGCGTCGCGCGAGCACGGGTGATTCCGCCGTGCCGCTCCGCGCGGAGTCGCGCAACTTCGCCGGCTGCATGCGACCGCCCGCTCTCAATCAGGACGCACTCCGCGCGGAGTGGCTCCTCTCAGTGACGATTCGCCGGCAGGCCATGCCGTGGTCGCCCCGTCGCTCCATGTCGCTCCATGTCGCGCATGAGCGAGTCGAGCCTTGGGAAAACGCCAGGGTCGACCGCGACCTATCGCCAGGTCGACCATTACCGGGCTCCTGCCGGATCAACGACCTCGTTGTCGCGGTGTTTGCCCTCCTCGTCGTTGTCCTGGACTGGTCCGGCTTTCAAGTCGACTTCCAGGACAAGAGGGTCGCGGGAGCGGATTCTCGGAATGTAGGTGTGGTCCTCGAAGTCGAACTTCGTCGGCCAGGTGCGGTGAGACACCCTCCAACGGCCGGGCGCGTACGTCACCGGGGCGCGGCCTTCAAACATGCCCTTCCTGTCGGTCGCGACGCCGGCAAAGGAGTTCATGACGAACGACTTCGGCTCCTTCCGCCCGTTGTACTGTTCCTGCCATTCGGTCGGAAAGCCGTAGACGATCCAGTCCACGAGCGGCTTCCCGTTCTGTTCAACGAGTTGACCCTTAACCTGTTTCGTGCGGTCGAAGTCAATCGGCGGGAGGTCGAACTGCTTGCCTGACGGGACGTGAAGCGGATGATCGCGGTGGTTCCACGGGCCGTCATTCCAATCCTCGATATCGGTATAGCCCTCGATGTAGCGGCTGAGGCGAATGCGGACCGGGCCAGGTGGGACGTAGGCGGTGTAGTAGCCCTCGTTGTCGGTGGTGAGTTCGATGGAGTGCTGCTGGTCGTTGACGTCGCGGGCGGACGGGCCGTAGATGAGGCGGAGCACGTACTTCGCGATCCCCTCTTTCGTGT
This sequence comes from Planctomycetota bacterium, assembly GCA_023429275.1. Classification (GTDB taxonomy): domain Bacteria; phylum Planctomycetota; class Planctomycetia; order Planctomycetales; family Planctomycetaceae; genus Planctomyces_A. The sequence continues at coordinate 71 of JAEYWB010000404.1, read as the reverse complement.
CCCCCTTGCGGAGCTGGCCACGGACTTTGACCCCCTGCTGAACCGGGATGACGACCAGTGTCGTCTCGTTC
>JAEYWB010000271.1 GCA_023429275.1 Planctomycetota bacterium | reverse complement strand
TCCGGGACCTCGATGGGGTCCTTCGGAAGGCGGGACGACTTGTCATCGTTGTCACGGACATCCGGGTTCGTGGCGCCGATCAGGACTCCGCTTCGCAGGCCTCCCCCGCCGACGACGCACGAGAATCCGCCCGGCCAGTGGTCCCGGCCTCCGAGAGCGTTGATCCACGGAGTTCTGCCGAATTCTCCGAGACACAGGACCACCGTGGAGTCGAGCAGGTCGCGCTCCTTGAGGTCGCGGATCAGCGTCGCGAACGCGGGATCGAGAATCTTCGCCTGGGTCTTCTGTCCCTCGAAGTTGTCCGCGTGGGTGTCGAAGCCGCGAAGGACCACCTGGATCGAACGGACTCCCTCCTCGACGAGTTTCCGAGCGATGAGGCAGCCCCGTCCGAACTCGTTGTCGCCGTACGCAGCCCGCAACTCGGGCGTTTCGGTCTTGAGGTCGAACGCGCGAAGCTGCGGCGACTTCATCATCGCGAGCGCTTCCTGGACGACGTGGTCATGCAGCGTCCCTTCCACCTGAACTTTCCGCGGGGCGGCGAAGGAGTGCGACAGAGTCTTCAGGTTCGAGAGGCGGCGGCTCTGCCGGTCCTCGGGGACGCGGCGCTCCATGTTCTGCAGAGAGGTCCCGGGGTTCGAGACCCGATAGGCATCGAATCGGTCGCCCAGGTAGCCCCCGCGCGGAACCGTGAAGCCCTCGCCGGTCGCCAGGACGACGTGCTGGGGAATCTCCACCTTCGGATCCGGCAGTTCTTCGGTGAGGATCGCGCCGACCGAGGGGTGCTGAACCGTCGGATCGGGACGATAGCCTGTCAGCAGGTAGTAGGTTCCCCGCTCGTGGTCCCCTTCCTTGGAGACGAGCGACCGGATGACCGACAGATGCTTCATCTGCTCCGCCACCTGCGGGTAGTGCTGTGCGACCTCGATCCCGGGGACAGACGTCTTGATCGCCGTGATCCCGCCGGAGTTCTTCGACTCGGGATGCGGATCCCACGAGTCCATCTGGCTCGGACCGCCCGCCATCCAGAGTGTGATGAGGGACTTCGCCCGCTCAGGTCCGCGGCGGTCGGCGGCACGCGGGCTCATCCCCGGCCAGAGGAACGAGACCCCCGCAGCGGTGGCGATCCTCAGGGCGTCACGGCGATGGATGAATGCGGACATGCTCCATTCCAATCTCAGGCTGGGAACTGACCGGAGGAAGTAAACCACCAAGACACAAAGACACGAAGAAGAGGAAAGGGTGAGCGGCCGACTGATCTCTGCTTTCCTTGGTGTCTTTGTGTCTTGGTGGTGTACCTCGTCTCTCACTCGTACACAGCACGGCGGTCAGTGGTTCCAGCAGAACTCTGGTGAGTTGAACAGCGCCCAGAACAGATCCTGGATCGCTTCGCCCGTTGGCTTGCCGTCCTCTTCCCGGAGCGTCGGCAACAGGGCGGTCCGTTCGGCGTCTGTCGGGTATCGGGTCAGGCAGACGAGGAAGGCGTCGTCCAGGAGGGCCTCGGTGGTCGGGGCCATCTGCCGCAACCGGCCGGGGGTGCTGAACGGAGTGACGTCCGACATCTCGTGAGCGAACTCGCCGTTGAGATGCAGAAGCGCCTGCGGAATCGTGCTCGGCCGCTCCTGCAGCTCTGCATCGCCCGGATCACCGAACTCGTTGACGAAGTCCCGTTCGCGAAAGAACCGAATCGCCCGCGTGAACAGGTGGGAGTTCCGGTCGATCGTCTTGACCGTGTTCGTCTGGAGCATCGCACCGATCACCTGTTCCGGGCGGAGGCGGATCAGCGGAAAGATCGCCCAGTCCTTTTCGAGACGCGCGAGTTCTTCCGCACCGGCGGTCGGATGCAGCGACTCCATCCGGAACGCCCTCGTCGAGGCAATCACCTGGATTGTCCGCTGGAGGTCGCAGCCATGCCGGCGAAAGTCGTCTCCGAGGATGTCGAGGACTCCCAGGCCTGCGTTGCTCTCCGCGTCGTCAGGGTTCGGGAGATCGTCGACCGGCCGATCCGAGGCGAACGGCTTGCCGAACAGAAGCGCCCAGAGGCGATTTGCGATCGCCCGCTCGAACCGCTTGTTGGAGGGATGCGTCACCCATTCGGCAAGGCGCTGCCGGCGGGAACCTTCCTGCGGCATCCATTCCGGCGAGTAGGGGACGCCCGGGGCGATCACCTTTTTCTTTCCGTCCCCCGAGGGGTCGTCGATCTCGTATTCCTGCTTCGCGACATCGTTGAGGCCGATCGGCGTCAGCGTGACCTGTCCGAAGCAGGCAGCGAGTCCCTGGAACTGTTCCTGCTTCCATTCGGCGAAGGGATGGTTGTGGCACTCCGCGCAGTCGATCCGCTGACCGAGGAACGCCCTCACCGTCCGGGCGGCGAGTTTGTTGTGATCGAACTCCTCATTGGCGAACCCCTGGGTGATGAAATTGATCTCGGGCTGGCCGGTCCACACCCCTTCCCCGCCCAGCATCGCCCGGACGATCTCGTCGTAGGGGACGCGCTGGTGGAGCTGGTCGCTGAGCCACTCCGTGAACCGGTCCCGGCGGAAGATCAGGAACTGGCCGCCATCGATACTGACGAACGCCCGCGCGAGCCG
>JAEYWB010000104.1 GCA_023429275.1 Planctomycetota bacterium | reverse complement strand
CGCCTTGGCGGCGCGGTCGGAAACGTGGGGGTCTTCGGCGGTTCGAGGGGGCGTTCGCGCTGTCCCTTGAGGATGTCTCCGACTTCCTTCTTTCTCGCGAGGAGCTGGCCCATCGTCTGTTCCGACTCCTTCTTTCTGTCGGAACGGAACCACTTGCGGATGACTTCCCAGTCGAGCTGGACGCGGCGGATGCCGACATCGAGCGGCACGAGGCAGCCGAGGGCGATCAGCAGCCAGTCGAAGACCGGCATCTCGGTCCGCTTCGGGACGCGGCGGTTGAAGATGTCGCTGGCGGTCGACTTGCCGGTGAGTTCTTCCCCGCCGGTCGACTCGAGGATCTGGCGGAGGATCGGCCAGTTGGACGTGAACTTCAGGTACTCCGGCGAGTAGGTCATGATGAACCCGCCGAACGTCCGGTCCTCGCGGTCCTTGTTCGTCCCGACGGCGGTCACCTGGTATCGCCCTTTGCCCCACAGCGGGAAGGTTGCCTGGTACCGCCGCGGTCCCGCCTGCTTGAGCGTGACCGTCCGCGACTGGTTCTCGGGGCCGTTCACCTGCACGGCGACATCGAGGCTGGAATCGTCGGGATGAAAATCCTCGACGGTCACGACCCCTTCATTGCCGGCGTTGTAGGTCCACATCCTCAGGTTCGACTGCTTCTGCACGCGGGAGATGCGGATCATGAGCTGCTGGACGAACGAGCGGTATTTCTCCCAGTTCACCCAGCGGTGCGCCCAGTTGGTCGACAGGTCGGACGTGAACGCCGCGGAGGAGCCGAGCCCGTACCGCCAGATCGCCAGGACCGGGTCCTGCTCCCCTTCCTCGGCGTTCTCGGGGACCGTGAAGAGGACGTTTTCGGGAAGGCCGTTCTCCTTGAGACTCGTCAGGACGTAGCCGTCGAGCTGCGGCATCGCCGCGATCCCGTCGAGGACCGGCGAGGGGTAGCCCGCCGCGACCGAAATCGTCTTCTTCTGAATCATCGTCCGTTTGAGGGTCTTCGCCTCCTTGATGAAGATCGACGGGAGCTCGTTGGGATCATCGGGGTTGTAGTACTTGCCCCCCGTGGCGGCGGCGATGTCCCGGAGGCTCGTCACCTGCTCGGGCGAGTGCGGGAAGATCGCGACGGTCGAGACCGTCACCATCGCCGCGACGTACTTCTTGAGGAGGGCCGGCGTCGGGAGCTGCGGGTCGCCGTCGGAGATGATGATCATGTGCTTGCTGGCGGCGTCGCTCTTCTCCAGCGACTTGAGCCCCAGTTCCATCGTCGGGCCGAAGGCGGGCATGTCGCCGGGGTTCGCGCCGTTGATTGCAACAGCGATCTTCTCGTAGTCGGTGACCGGAGTGAGATCGACCACCCAGTTGGCCCCGCTCGGGTTGCCGTTGCCGAACTCGAAGTCGATGACTCCCGCCTCGTCCTGGTTGCTCAGGACCCGCACCGCCTGCTTGGTAATCCGCTTCGCCCACGTGTTCCCTTCGGCGAACTCGCAGGTGTGCAGGATGATGACGAGCGCCCCCTTCGGAAGAATCTTCTTCTTCGTGATGTCCATCGAGACCGGCAGGGCGTCCTCGATCGGCGTCCGGTGGTAGCCGCCGGGGCCGAAGCTGTTTTCGCCGCCGACCATCAGGAAGCCGATCCCCTGGTTGAAGACGGCGTCGTGCATCGCCTGCATCTTGACGGCGTCGAACAGGTCCTGGGCGACATTGCAGAAGATGACGCAGTCGTACGGCAGCAGCGTCAGCGGGTCGTCCGGAAAGTCGAGGGCGTCCATCACCTCGACCGCCCGCTCCGACTCCTGCAGCGCCTGGCGAAGCGGCCCCCACTCCTTGTTGTTGCCCGGATTCTCAACGACCAGCAGGACTTTTCCTTCCCCCTGGATGTGGAGGAAATTGATCGCCTCGTTGTTCTGGGCGATGCTGTCCTGCGACTCGTCGACCTCGAGGACGGCGGTGTATTCATAGTAGCCCGCCGTCCGCAGGCGGAGCGGGATGTCGAAGCGGTTCTTCCCCGCCTTGAATTCGACTTCGACCGGGCTGCCGACGTCCTGGCCGTTCTCCTTCAGCCGCAGCTTTCCCTTGCCGTCCTTGAGCGACGAGACGACGACCGTCGCCTCGTAGGCTTCGCCCAGCTTGACGTTGGAGGGGAGCTCCAGCCGTTCGACCCAGACTTCCTTCTCGTAGGTGTAGGTGATCGGGAGGACGTCGACCGTGACGCCGTTGCTCCTCAAGTTGTCGAGGACCTGCTTGAGGTTGCCGGCGGTCTCGCTGCCGTCGCTGATCAGGACGATCCGGCCGCGGGACTCGCGGGGGATCAGCGCCCCCGAGAGCGAGAGGGCCTGTTCGATATTCGTCGCGTCCTTGCTGACGCGGGTGTTGAACATGATCCGCCCCCCCTCGAGAGGGAAGGCGTTATCGGGAGGGACTTCGACGGCGGCGTTGTTGCCGAAGACGATCAGGCCGACGTTGTCGTCGTTCGCTTCGCGTTCCTGGATCGTCCGGGCGATGAACTCCTCGGCCCCGCGGCGGGCGCCGTCGCCGATGGAGGCGGACCGGTCGAGCGCGTAGACGACGGTGAGTTGGTCAGACGTCTTGACCGCCTGCGGGTCGGCCATCATCGAGACGAAAACGCCCAGCAGGACGAGCCGGGTCACGAGAGCGAAGGTCGCCCGGACCCGCGGCAGGCCGCTCCAGCCGTTGCGGGCCATCCACCAGACCCAGACCGACGCCGCCATCCAGCCGAACATTGCCGGGCGGTTGAAGGCGACGGTTCTCCGCCAGATGAGCGTACCGATGACCGCGGCGAAGACCGCCAGAAAGAGCACGAGGGGAAGGGTTTCGGTCCAGCGAAGCGGGCCGCGCGAACGCGGAAAGACGCTTCGGAAGATCCGTTTGACCCGTTCCACGACATCCCTCGCGGCCTGTGGCGATTCGCCGACGCACTCTAGCAAGTCCCACAGTACGAAAGAAACCGGTCCAACGTGAGCGGAGAGTTCAACAGAGTCTGTCGACCGCACCGGCGCGCGACTCCGCGCGGAGTGAGGGCGCCGTCACTTCGGTAGCGGGATAATCCTGCCGACCGGCCGGCGATAGAAGCTGTCGACCGGGGAAACAGCGACTGACTCAACACGCCCTTCTCCGTCCACCAGGACCGTGAGCTGCCAGAGCAGGTCGACCCAGACCAGTGCATGTCCCCCATTCCTCCGCCGGAGGCTGAGTCGCGGCGGGCCGAACTCGTCTTCGACCATGACGCGCGGGCCTCCCACCCGGATCTCCTTCGATCGGGCCTTGAGGTCCGGCTTGAGGAAGGAAAGGGACGCCCCCCCGAGCAACAACACCACCGCCAGCAGGGCGATAATCACCAGTCGGCGACGAGTGAGGGCGGGCATCGTGCTGCCAAAGTGGTGGCGCTCAGAAACCTGTTGCAAATCCCCTCTCGCCATTTCAACAGGCGTGGCCAGGAGAGGGAAGGCCCGAATGGCGTCCCGGCCGGAGCTCGAGTGCCGGTGCGAATGGAAGCGTCCTGTGAACCGGCGGGATGACGCCGCACGCCATAGTACATGGCCCGCGGAACGATTCCCCGGCCGTCCGCTACCGGGAGCCGCCCGCGACAGGAGCGTTCCGTAAATCCTTCGCCGTCCGTTCGAGAAGGCTTCGCAACTCCTCGACCAGTCCTGACTCGCCACCGGCTTTACTGGTGGTCCCGTCCGTCCTGCCGAAGAGGACCTTGTTGTACTCCTGCGATTGCTGCCTGATGCGCTCTGTGAGACGGTCCTCGCCTTCCGCCGTGACAGGGTTCGAGACGCCGTCGCGGAAGTCGAACTTGAGACCGAGGGCCGTTCGAAAGGTGTCGGTGTGCGAGTCGAGGCGATCGCCGACGACCTTTTCCAGCGACTTCCTCAGGCTCGTTCCATAGGGGCCTTCCGACGTCGATTCGAAAAGGTCGCTGAAGAGTTCGGCGAAGCGTTCGACAGCGACGGCCGCGCGTCTCGCCTGCTGCGCGGTAATTCGTGAGACGGCGTGGCGGTAGGTCAGTTCGTCCCGTGACGGCTCGTACACCGTCTCGGAAAACCCGAGGGCGGGAAGGAGGCCGGTGCCGTTGTCATCAAGCGTGAGCCGGTTTGCCGCTTCGAGCGAGCGGAGGTGAAGGCGCTGCCCCGACTCGTCGAATCCGACCTCGACGCCTGCCTGCCGGATCCGATCGAGCAGCGTGCGAAGCGAGTCGCTCGCCGGGTTGACGGAGATCGACCGGCCGTTGATCGCAATCGCCCCCGCACTGACTCCCTGGAAGTGGGACAGTTCGCCGATCGGGACATCGAGATCGTCATAGGCATCCCGGCCAGGCGACACGACGGCACCGGACAGTCTGGTCGCCGCGAGGAAGCCTGACGTGTCGTTGCCGACAACAATGCTCGAGGTCGCGCCCGCCGTCTTCTGGACAAGTCGGACCGATTCGCCCGCGACGTCGTAGGTCGCCGTGACGTTGGCGGCGGACTGAGTGATCTTCGCCAGGACCGAGTCGATCGAGTCGCTCGCGAGCACGTTGATCGCGACGCCATTGACCTGAAACGAACCGGCCGTCACCGCGAGCCCCGGCTGCAGATTCGGACTGTCGTTCCGAGTCCCGTTGAACGGCTTCGTCGGGTCGGGCGCGCTTCCAACGTTCGAGAAGACGTTGACCGTGAAGGTGTCGTTGAGTCGAAGCGATCCGCTCGAAAGCGACATCGTCAGCCCGTTGCCGAGCGTGAAGACGTGCCCGGCCGGCTGAAACGCCATGCTGAAGTTCTCGAGGAGCGTGTTCGAAGCATCCCGGACCTCGATCCGCGTTAAGAAGGCCGAGCCGACCGTCCCGTTCCCGCCGGTCACCCGGAACGTCAGGGTCTGTGTCCCGTTCTGGCCGTTGTAGATCCCGCCGATCGTCGTCAGCGACGTCGACGTTCCGCTGAAAGACGGCCCCGCGGGGGTGTACGAAGTGGGGGTCGTGTTGAGCTCAACGGTCGACGACATCCGCGCGGCGGTCGTCTCATGCGTCTGAAGCCCGAGAT
>JAEYWB010000916.1 GCA_023429275.1 Planctomycetota bacterium | reverse complement strand
GGAGGCCGTGAAGTCGTCCGGCCCCCGGATCGGAACGCGTCCTCCGGCGATCTCGCGGTAGAAAAAGACGTTGTCGTCCCGAAAGACGTCAAACGTCATGATGACTCTTTCTTCCGGCCGAGGTGTTCACGCCTGGAAGCTCACCAGAGCTGGCCCCTGCAGGAATACAACCAGATCCCGGTGGCGGGGGCGTTACGCGAGCGCCTGCCGTCCACGCTCTGTGATCTGGAACATTTCGTTCTCGACCGGTTCGATGAACCCCTTCGCGACGAGCTTCTGCAGCGAGATCTGGGCGCGAGCAACCAGATTGACTCCGGTGAGTCCTTCCGAAAACTGCTCGCACGTCATCGGGCCCGTGGCATCGGCCCCCCGGCACATCAGGTCGAATTCGTCAAAGTTCAGGCGGTCTGCTGTTTCCATCGGGGTTTCCCTGGTTGGCAGGTGAATCGTCAATCCGTTGCGACTTCCTCGCGTCCTTGCGGAGAAGCTTGTCCTCCGCCCGACGTCGTTTGTCCTGCTCGCGTAATCTCTTGACCAGCGTGTTTCGGTTCTTCGCGATGATCCCTCTCCCCGAAAAGTGAAACATGCCCCGATCGGGACAGTCTCGTCCGGTGCGGAAGATCCGGATCGAATCCTCCGAACCGCCGCTCTGTGGCAACGTCAGTCGCTGCCACCCTTCTTGCCGCGTCGCTGCTCCCCCTTGGGGAAGCAGCCGGCAGCCTAGTAGCGTCCGCCGCTCCGGGGACGACCGCCGCCGCTCCGCTCTTCGCGGGGCCGGGCTTCGTTCACTTTCAGGTTGCGGCCTTCCATCTCGGAGCCGTCGAGGGCGGAGATCGCCGCCTTGGCTCCCTGCTCCGTCGACATCTCGACGAAGGCGAAACCCTTGGATTGACCGGTATCGCGATCCATCACGACCTCAGCGCGGCGGACTTCGCCATGCTGGCCAAAAAGCTCTTCGAGAGCCCGGGTGGTTGCAGAGTACGACAGATTTCCAACGTAGAGCCTGGTGGCCATGAAGACACTTTCCGACGCTCGCGCAGGACCGAACCCGGAAAGGGGTACTGTTTCGCTGGACGAGACACATTATGAGCCCCGACCAATGCGAGCGGGGCATTCATCCAGCGTGGAAGTTGAATGAGATTCCGTAAGTCTAGCAGAGTTCGCTCTCCGCCCGACTTGGAAACCGGCAATCTTCAGAGATTGCTCAAAATGCCGAAGGCCCGGAGGGATGTCGTTCCGGTTCGGATTCCTTGAGCCGAAGAGGTCCATCGCACAGCGAATCCCAAGTCTGCAACGGGATCTTGTCGCACCGGCGTCATAACGGACGAGCAAGGCACGAACTGCGACAAGGTTCGACGACAGCGATATCATGGAACAAGACGAGCACCGAGATGAGAGCCAGTCGGGAGACGCCATGCCAGCGCCGTCCGGGGAGTCACCGGGATCAGCCTTCCGCCGCGCCGTGGAGGAGGAACGCCCGCTCCAGATCGCAGGGGTCATCAACGCTTACTGTGCCCGCCTCGCCGAAGGGGCCCGTTTCAGGGCGCTCTATCTCTCTGGCGCCGGGGTCGCCAACGCGTCGTTCGGGCTCCCCGACCTGGGGATGACGTCGCTCGACAATGTTCTGGAAGACGCGCGGCGGATCACCGCCACCACCCGCCTGCCCCTTCTCGTCGACTGCGACACCGGCTGGGGAAGCGTCCTGACGGTTGGCCGGACTGTCCGGGAGATGACCCGGGCCGGGGTCGCGGCGATCCACCTGGAAGATCAGGTCGACTCCAAGCGGTGCGGCCACCGCCCCGGCAAGCAGCTTGTTTCGGCCGAGGAGATGTTCGATCGCCTCAAGGCGGCCGTCGACGCCCGGACCGATCCGTCCTTCGTCCTGATGGCCCGAACGGACGCCGTCGCGGTCGAAGGAATCCCGGCCGCCATTGACCGGGCCAACCGCTACGTCGAGGCGGGGGCGGACATGATTTTCGCCGAGGCCCTGCGGACCGCGGACGAGTTCCGCCAGTTCTCGAGCGCGGTCCCGGTCCCGATCCTCGCCAACATGACCGAGTTCGGGAAGACCCCGCTTCTGACGACGGAAGAGCTTCGTACCGCCGGCGTCCGGCTGGCGCTCTATCCCCTCTCCGCCTTCCGGGCGATGAGTGCCGCGGCCCTGCGGGTCTACGAGACATTGCGGCGGGACGGGACGCAGAAGTCGGTCGTCGACCAGATGCAGACCCGCGAGGAGCTCTACAAGGTCCTCGACTACCACACCTGGGAACAGAAGCTCGACAGCGGTCACTGATTCGCAATGAAAAATGTTTCGCCACAGAAGCCGCAGAGAACACAGAGCGGGACAGCCATGACGGACGTCGATTGATTCCTCTCGGTGTTCCCGTTTCTCAAACGGCCCCTCCGAGTCCTCTGTGCAGTCTGTGGCCAAAAACTCCAGGAGACTGTGATGAGCACCACAAGAACCAGTGGGGCGGGTCTCGAGGGGATCGTCGCCGGCGAGACGTCGCTCAGTACGGTCGGCAAGGAGGGGGTCGGGCTCACCTACCGCGGCTACTCGATCGAAGACCTCGCGGAGCACGCCGGATTCGAGGAGGTCGCGTGGCTGCTCCTCCGGGGAGAGTTGCCGACATCGGCCGAACTCGATGGATACCTCGCGAGGCTTCAGCAGCGACGCGGACTTCCTGCTCCGCTGCGAGAGATCCTGGAACGGCTCCCGGCAACCTCACATCCCATGGACGTCCTCAGGACAGGGTGCTCCACCCTCGGCTGCCTGGAGCCTGAGGAGGAGGGCCGATCGGCACTCGACGTCATCGACCGACTCCTGGCGGCGTTCCCGTCGATGCTCTGCTACTGGCATCAGTTTCACGCAACGGGAAAGCGGATCGACGTCGAGACGGACGAGCAGACGATCGCCGGACATTTCCTCCGCCTGCTCCACGGCCGTCCTCCCGAAGAATCCGCCCGCCGGGTGCTCGACGTCTCTCTGATTCTCTATGCGGAGCATGAGTTCAACGCCTCGACCTTCACGGCCCGGATCGCCGCCTCGACACTGGCGGACCTCTACAGCGCTCTTACCGCGGCGATCGGAACACTTCGCGGTCCGCTTCACGGCGGTGCGAACGAAGCGGCGTTCGCGCTCATCGAAAAGTTCTCGACCCCCGACGCCGCCGAACAGGGAGTGCTCGATATGCTCCGCAGGAAGGAGAAGATCATGGGTT
>JAEYWB010000915.1 GCA_023429275.1 Planctomycetota bacterium | reverse complement strand
GCTCCAGGTCCCTCTCGGCACGACCGTCGGCTACAAGGTGCGCTTCACCGACAAGGTGTCCGAAGACACGCGCATCGCGCTGATGACCGACGGCATCCTGCTCAACGAGATCCACCGCGACCGGCTGCTCTCTCGCTACGACACGATCATCGTCGACGAGGCGCACGAGCGGTCGCTCAACATCGACTTTCTTCTCGGGTATGTGAAGCGGCTTCTTCCGAAGCGTCCCGATCTTCGGCTCATCATCACGTCGGCCACGATCGACGCCGCGAGGTTCTCAGATTTCTTCGCCTCGGAACGAGGGCCGGCCCCGGTCCTCGAAATCGCCGGCAGGACCTACCCGGTGGACGTCTGGTATCGGCCGCAGGAACCGGACGACGACTCGGAAGATGTCGACTGGATGAAGGGAGTCCGGGACGCGGTCGAGGAGGCGTGCTACGCCGGCGACGGCGATGTCCTGATCTTCATGCCGACAGAGCGGGACATCCGGGAAGCTCATAAGCTGCTCAAGGGGCTCCAGGTCCCCGGCCCGGCGCCGGAAATCCTTCCGCTCTACGGACGGCTCTCGGAGCGCGACCAGAACCGGATTTTTCAGCCGCACACCGGCCGCCGGATCGTCATCGCCACGAACGTCGCGGAATCGTCGCTGACCGTCCCCGGGATTCGCTTCGTCATCGATCCCGGGACGGCGCGAATCAGCCGCTACGCCCCGCAATCAAAGATCCAGCGGCTGCCGATCGAGCCGATCTCGCGAGCTTCGGCCGACCAGCGCAAAGGACGCTGCGGCCGGATCGGGCCCGGCATCTGCATTCGCCTCTATTCCGAGAAGGACTTCGAGACCCGCGAGCCGTTCACCCCTCCGGAGATCCAGAGGACCAACCTCGCGTCGGTCATTCTCCAGACCAAGGCCCTGGGGCTGGGCGACATCTCGGACTTCCCGTTCCTCGATCCCCCGGTCCCGGCCGCGGTCCGCTCCGGCCTCCGGACGCTCTTTGAACTGGGAGCGACTGACGAGCGGGATGAACTGACGCCCGTCGGCAAGACTCTCGCCCGGATGCCGGTCGACCCGCGGATCGGGCGAATGATTCTCGAGGCCGACCGCGAACATTGTCTGAACGAAGTCCTGATCATCGCCGCCGCGCTCGAGATCCGGGATCCCCGCGACCGGCCGCACGACCACCAGCAGGCGGCGGACGAAGCCCATCGCAAGCTGAGCCATGAAGGCTCCGACTTCCTGACCTACCTCAAGATCTGGGACCAGTTCCAGGCCTGGGATGATGAGCTGACGCGGTCGCAGTTCGAGCGGATCTGCCACAAAAACTTCCTCTCGGCCCTGCGGCTGCGGGAGTGGAGGGATCTGTATCGGCAGCTTCGCGAGATGGCGGAAGGGGCGGGGCTCAAGCTGACGAAACGCCATGACGACGCCGATGCGATTCATCGCGCCGTCCTCAGCGGACTCCTCTCGAACGTCGCCTATCGCGGGGAGTCGGCACATGAGTACACAGGGGCAGGAGGCCAGACGTTCCAGCTCTGGCCCGGTTCGGTCCTCTTCAAGAAGAAGCCGAAGTGGATCGTGGCGGCCGAACTCATCGAGACGAACCGGAAGTACGCCCGAGTCGTCACCGGCATCGACCCGGCGGCAATCGAGAAGCTCGCCGGGCACCTCGTGAAACGGACCTACTCCGATCCGCAGTGGGACCGGAAATCCGGCTCGGTGATGGCAAACGAGAAGGTCCTGCTCTTCGGCCTTCCGATCGTGACCCAGCGCCGCGTGCGGTACGGGCCGATCGAGCCCTCCCAGTCTCGGCAGATCTTCATCGACCGGGCGCTCGTCCATCACGAGGTCGACACGCAGGCCCCCTATCACAAGCACAACCTCGCCCTGAAGGCGGAGCTGGCCGGCTGGCAGGCGAAGCTGCGCCAGTCGCAGATCTTCGCGAGCGAGGAGGCACAGACCCGTTTCTTCGAGGAGCGGCTTCCCGCGGACGCCTATGACCTGCCGCGGCTCGACAAGTGGCGGCGCGAGGCGGAGCGGACGAATCCCGAGGTACTGTTTCTCACGAAGGAAGTCCTGCTGACCGACCCCGAGACGATCCTGCCGCGCGAGCTGTTCCCGGACCGCCTCAAGATGGGGACGATGGACCTGCCGGTGAAGTACGAGCTCGCTCCGGGGGAGGAGCAGGACGGCCTGACCGTCACGGTCCCTCTCGAAGGTGTTCACCAGGTTTCGGAGGCCCGCCTCGTGTGGCTGGTGCCGGGGCTTCTCGAAGATAAGGTGGCGGCCCTCATCAAGTCACTTCCCAAGGACCAGCGCCGGCACTTCGTCCCGGTCCCCGACACCGCCCGCGCCGTTGCGTCCCGCCTCAAGTTCGGGGAAGGGGACTTTCGAGGGCAGGTCGCGGCGATCCTGCGGCAGATGAGCGGCGAGCACATCACCCCCCAGGGCTTCGACCTCGAGCGGCTTCCGGACCATCTGCGGGCCCGAATCCGGCTCGTCGACTCCGCGGGGAAGGAGGTCGCCAGGGGACGGAGCGTCGCAGAGATCCAGGGACGTGCGGCGAGCCAGACTCCCGAGACGATCGTCTCCTCGGCCGAGGAGGGCTGGCACCGTGACGGCCTCACCGACTGGACGTTCGATCTCCTGCCGCCGCAGGTGACTGTCCGCCGGAGCGGAGTCGACGTCGTCGCCTATCCGATGCTCGTCGATCAGGGACAGGTGTTCGGCCTGAGGCTCGCTCGCGACGCGGCGACCGCGGAGAGGCAGACCCGCGTCGCCCTCATCCGGATGTTTGCCCGGGCGGAACATCGAAAGCTCAAGGAGCAGGTCACCTGGATCCCGAACCGGCATCAGCTTGCGATGCAGGCGGTCGGCTTCCCGAAAGACGACCCGCTGGCCGCCGTCCCTTCAAAGAACCCGCCATCGCCCGGACGGGAGGCGACTCCCGGCTTTGATGCCCAGCTCGAACTCCGCCTGGCGGAGCGGGCCTTCTTTGCGACGCCGGAGATTCCCCGGAGTGCGGCTGCCTACCGGGAGCGGGTCAAGCGGGGCGCAGGGATGATCGCCGTTGCGGCTCAGGAGCTCCCATCCGTACTCGAAGGGGCGTTGTCGGGATTCCATCAGCTGCGCCGGCTGCTCGATCAGGCGAAAGCGCCTCTCCTTCAGCCGGCCGTAAACGATCTGAGGACGCAGCTCCATCACCTGTTCGCGCCTCACTGCCTCTGGCGATGCCCCTGGGCCTGGCTGCAGCAGTACCCGCGGTACCTCAAGGCAATGGCCTCGCGGTGGGAGAGACTGACCGGCGGGGGACTCGATCGCGACAACAAGCTGCGTGGCCAGATCCAGGTCCACGTTGCCCGCTACCGACAGCACCTCGCCGCTCTTGCGGACGCTCCCTTTCCCGATCCCTGGGCGGACCAGTTCCGCTGGCTGCTCGAGGAATACCGGGTTTCCGTGTTCGCCCAGCAACTCGGGACCGCCATCCCGGTCTCCGACAAGCGAATGGAGCAGGCGTGGCTCCAGCTGCAGTCAGCGAAGAAGTCGATGTAGCCGCAACGCGCGGACGAGCCAGTCAGGCACGGGGAAAACTCCCGTGCGACTACGGAGTCTTTCGGACCGGGAGCCGACTGACATCGACACCCGCCGGCCGGCCGTAGCGGTCAACGACGCTCCCCTGTGATCGGAGCAGGAACGCCGCGGCGGAGACTTTCGAAAACTTCGGCGTCGTCCACTGATCCGAGAGTTCGAACGGGTTGGTGGAGAGAAGGAGTTCACCGCTCGAAACCGTCACGGTGCGGCTCCAGTCCTTGAAGCCGATCGATCGCAGCGGGGCCGTTCCGAGCGTCGGGGCGATCTCCCACATGGCGCCGCTTGTCTCGAAGTAGTTCCCGTTGCCGCGCCACTCGAACCGCGTTCGCCACAGGTCTGCCTCGTCTTCGCCCGTCTGCGAGATGACCGGCCGGTCCGCGCGGCGGACGATGAAGAGTGAGTCGTCCGCTGAAACGCTCACGAGGGGCGGGCGGGACCGCTCACTGCTGACGGCGACCAGCGGGTGATCCATCACCGCCGTGACGTGGTCGAACTGCAACGTCATGGAGCGTTCTTCGGAAGGCATCATCGACCTCCCCTGCATCAGGTCGACGCGGAAAACCCCTCCCGAGACCGCGATGGCGCTCGAGGCGAAGGAGACCGAAACGGACTCGTCGACCCGCAATCCAACGACGTCGCACTCTCCGCGAAGCAGTGATTCGCGGACGTCGATCGCCGTGGTCGTCGCGGCGGAGGTCTCGACCATCATGGTGGGAGAGAACATCGACTCCCGGGCGACCTCCATGAAGACCGCCGGCTGAGTCCGCTCATCGTTCTGAAGTGTGAGGGTCACCCCCCGCATCGTCAGCCCCTGGCAACGCTCGAGAGAGAACAGGGCCCACCGGTCCGCGGCCCGCGTGGTCGGGACCTTCATGACCAGTTCGATGTCCGTAAGATCGAGCGATCCGCCGTGGATCGTGATCCACCGGCTGCTGGAGGCCGGGTTCGAAACGTCCTTGAACTCGATGATCGGACGGAGGCCGGACGCCGGGCGAATCTTCAGTCTCTTGCGATCGATGCGGATCGGTCCCTGCGGCTCCGGAAGGGGACCATCGGCCCGGATCTCGATCGTCGCGTCGTTCGATGCGGCCGTGCAGGCGGCTTCGAGCGTCGGGTAGGACCGTTCCTTCGAGTCGGAGACCACCCAGAAGACCGACTCCCGCAGCGGCGGGACCGACGGCACAGGTGTGACC
>JAEYWB010000174.1 GCA_023429275.1 Planctomycetota bacterium | reverse complement strand
CGCCGGAGCCGCACGGAGTGCGAGTACGAACTGATCGACACCGGAGTCTTTGACGACAACCGTTACTTCGATGTCTTCGTGGAATACGCCAAAGAGGGACCGGACGATCTGCTGGTTCAGATCACGGCCCACAACCGCGGTCCCGACCCCGCGACCCTGAATCTGCTGCCGACGCTCTGGTTTCGAAACCACTGGTCCTGGGGGGAGAACACCCCACGTCCGGAACTCCGTGAGGCTCCGCCGGCGGGAAGCCAAAAAGGGGTGCTCGTTCACGATCCGAAGCTGGGCGATTACCTGCTCGTCTGCGAGGGAGCCCCGGAGTTGCTCTTCACGGAGAACGAGACAAACCATGAGCGGATCTCCGGGACGCCCAATCGGACGCCCTATGTGAAGGACGGGATCAACAATTTCCTGGTGCAAGGGCGCGAGGACCTGGTCAACCCGGAGAAGAAAGGAACCAAGGTCGCTGCGGTGTATCGAAGGGAGGTCCCGGCGGGCGGGGCGGCCGTTGTCAAACTCTGGCTGATCCCGTCGGCCGGGGCTCTGACTGGGGACTTTCCGGTCGAGGCGTTCGACGCCGTGATGGCGCTCCGCAGGAAGGAGGCGGACGAGTTCTACGCCGAGGTCATTCCGCCGTCGCTGTCGGCCGACGAGTCGCTGGTCATGCGGCAGGCGCTCGCCGGGATGCTCTGGTCGAAGCAGTTCTACCTTTACGACGTCGACCGGTGGCTCGAGGAAAGGGGATGCGATCCGTTCAAGAAAGGGGGTACGCAATCGCCGCGAAACGACCAGTGGCACCACATGTACAACGGCGACATCATCTCGATGCCCGACAAGTGGGAGTATCCCTGGTATGCCGCGTGGGACCTCGCCTTTCACGTCCTCGCGCTCACGCTCGTCGATCCGGACTTCGGGAAAGAGCAGCTCAAGCTGATGCTTCGCGAGCGTTACCTCCATCCGAACGGGCAGATCCCCGCGTATGAGTGGAACTTCAGCGACGTCAACCCGCCGGTCCATGCCTGGTCGGCCATCTTCACCTACAGCCTCGAGAAGGGACAGACGGGAACCGGCGACCGGGAGTGGCTCAAGGGCTGCTTCCAGAAACTGCTGCTCAACTTCACCTGGTGGGTGAACCGCAAGGACCGGACGGGGCGAAACGTCTTTGAAGGAGGCTTTCTGGGTCTCGACAACATCGGCGTGTTCGACCGCAGCAAGCCCCTTCCCACCGGAGGGTACCTCGAGCAGGCCGACGGCACGGCCTGGATGACCCTCTTCTGCGAGAACATGCTGCAGATTGCCGCTGAACTCGCGCTGACCGATCCTGAATATGTCGACATGGGCCTGAAGTTCGTCGAGCACTTCTTCTGGATTGCCTCGGCCATGGGGCATCTCGGCGACGAGACCGGCATGTGGGACGAAGAGGACGGATTTTTCTACGACGTCCTGCGATTACCCGATGGAACCGCCCGCCGCCTCAAGGTGAGGTCCATGGTGGGCCTGCTGCCGCTGTGCGCCGTGACCGTCTTCGATGGAAAGGTGATCGCGAAATATCCGGAGATGGGTGAGCGGCTTCATCGCTTCCTGGAGAGCCGACCGGAACTCCGCCAGTGCATCCATGATCCGCTCAAGCCCGGAGTCCAGGGCCGGGCGATGGCGTCCATCCTGGACGAGACCCGCCTGCGAAGAGTCCTCTCTCGCATGCTCGACGAAAATGAGTTCCTCAGTCCGTACGGAATCCGGTCTTTGTCGCGCTATCACGCCGAGCACCCCTACCGGATGGAAGCGGGCGGACAGGAATACAGCGTCGGCTACCTGCCGGCGGAATCGGACTCGGGAATGTTCGGCGGGAACTCGAACTGGCGGGGACCGATCTGGATGCCGGTCAATGCCCTCATCATCCGGGCGCTGATCCAGTACCACGGCTACTTCGGCGAGGATTTCCAGATCGAGTGCCCGACCGGATCGGGCCGACGGATGTCGCTGTTCGAAGTGGCAAAAGAGATTGGCCGCCGCCTGACGAAGATCTTCCTCCTGGACGAGAACGGCCGCCGGCCCGTGTTCGGAGGAGCCGAAAAGTTCCAGACCGATCCTCACTGGCGGGCCTCTCCCCTGTTCTACGAGTACTTCCACGGCGACAACGGCGCGGGACTCGGCGCCAGCCACCAGACCGGGTGGACCGGAATCATCGCCCGCATCCTGCACCTCTTCGCCTGCTCAAAACTGGAAGACTTCAGAACGGATGGCCGTGCTTACTTCTCGCACGGCGCAGAGAGAGCGTCAGCGGCTCCGGCTGCGTCCGACGCTCCCCCTGAGAAGCATCGAACCAAGACCACGGATCAGGTTCTTTCGTGACGTCCGAACACATGCTCCGCCTGGCGACATCTCTCGGGTTGATGGCTCTGATGCTTTCGACCGGTCTGAGCGTTGACTGGAACGCCCTGAAGATCGTGATGACCCGCTGGCGGATGATGCCGATGGCAGTGGCCGCCAACTTCCTCGGCGTCCCCCTCCTGACCCTGGGACTGATCTGGATCGTCTCTCCCGCCCCCGCCGTTGCCTTGGGTTTCCTGACGCTGTCACTCGTTCCGGGAGCACCCGTCAGCCCCGCCATCACCGGGGTCGCCCGCGGTGACGGACCATCGGCCATTGGACTGATGGTCGGCCTCGGCCTGTTGTCCGTTTTCCTCACGCCTCTCCTTCTCCGGGCTCTCGTTCCGTTCGTTCTACCGGCGTCGCCGCTCGTCATTCCGATCCGGATGATCGCACTGTCGCTGCTGCTGATTCAGATCGTTCCGCTCGTGGCGGGACTCGCGGTTCGCCACAACTTCCCGGCGGCGGCAGAACGAATGGTTCGCCCTTCGCGGATGATCGGAGGCCTGCTGTTGCTCGGTGTCGTCGCAGCGCTGGCGGGGCCGGCTTGCCAGACCCTGGGAATGGTTCGGATTCGCGGGTGGACCGCCATCTCCGTGTTGATGGCGGGATGCCTCGCGATGGGCTGGTGGTCCGGAGGACGGACCCGGGAGGAGCGGATCGCCGGTGCCGTAGCGGCGTCGGTCCGGAACGTTGCGGCGGCACTGGTCGTGACAAACGCCATGGCGGCAGGCACGCTCGCTCCCCCGACGGTGCTGGCGTATGGGCTCCTCTCGACCGTGGCCGTGCTGATCGGTGCGGTCCTGTATACCCGCGCGGTGCATTCCTCGGTCCCGATCGGCGCTCACGAGGGTTCGCGGTGAGGAGACGTCTATCGACGGTCGGAGCCGCCTTCGGACTCGACGAAGTTCGAGGGACCATCCTGCGTTGGGGCGTGAGAGCAACCAATGCGGCCGACAGAACGGGTGCAGAACTGCATTATCAACCAGCATTGATACGAGTAGGCGTCCAGCAAGTGACCCTCTCACAGGATTGAAGGCGAAGTCGATGGAATCCCATCCGGTGTTCGATAGTCTGATGTCCGCTTCTGTGACGCACCTCAAGGGCGAGGTTTTCATGGCTTCCATTCGAGTGCGGCTCTTCGCCGCTGTCGCGGCGTGTCTGCTCGGCGGACTTCCTTTCGCAACTGCCGCGGAGCCTGATGCCGCCGCGCTTCAGACGCTGGTCGTCGAGGCGGCGGACCAGTTCGAGAAAGCGTTCGCCGCTCGGGATCCGGATGCGATCTCGAAGTTGTTCACCGAAGAGGCGGAGTACGTCGACGACACCGGCCTCGTCCTGCACGGCCGCGACGCGATCGCGGCGGAATATGCGGCTCACTTTGAAATCTCACCGCCGGGGAAGATCTCCGTCGAGATCCTCTCGATCCGCCCGATTTCGAAAGGCCTCGTCGTTGAGGATGGAATCTCCACCTTTGAACCGGCTGACGACGGCCCTTCTTCTCAGACACGATATTCCGCCACGCACACCCGGCTTGACGACGGAACGTGGCGGATTGCCAGTCTGCGCGAGGTCGAGTCGGCCGTGATGACCCCGCACGAGCGCCTGAAAGCGCTCGCCTGGCTCGTCGGGCACTGGCGCGAAGAGAACGGCTCGACCATTGTCGACACGGAATGGACATGGTCGAAGGACGGAAACTTCCTGCTGAGCGAGTTTTCCGCACGCGAAGGGGACGAGGTCCTTCTGGGAGGGTCTCACCGCGTCGGCTGGGACGCCGAACGCAAGCAGTTCCGCTCCTGGATCTTTGATGCGACCGGCGGCGCACTCGACGGCTGGTGGACAGAAGGAGAAGACGGGATCTGGCGAGTGCGGCTCTCGGGGATCGACTCCGAGGGGGTCCGGATCAGCACCACAGCTTCGTACCTGGCCGAGGGCAAGGATGTCATCGTCATCTCGCAGGATGACCGTTCCGAAGGAGCGTTCCAGCTTCCTCAGTCGAGCCACCGCGTCGTCCGCCAGCCTCCGAAGCCCGAGGCGGCCGCGAAGACGCCGTAATTCCAGGTCGCCGCGTCCCTGAATCCGGTTCGCCGGTTCGGGTCCGAGAAACTCCACAAAGCTGACTCTGCCGGGAGAAGTGTTCCATGAAACGTCCCAGTTGGCATGTTGGGATCGTGAGCGTCCTGTCGGTCGTCTTTCTCTGTGGTCCCGCCTGGGGCAGGGGCTTCGGTGGGGG
>JAEYWB010000846.1 GCA_023429275.1 Planctomycetota bacterium | reverse complement strand
TCGGCCGGCCGCCCCAGTTCGCCAGTGATCCAGTCGTTGATCGTCATCGGAGGCTTCGCGCCCGGTTCCGTCCGCTGCGGCGACACGAGGTCGATGCCCGTCGATTCCCTCAGGTGCGCGAGCGTCGCACCTCCTCCGACGACCCACGACTGCCCGACCGGCATGACATGCCCCGGAAGGCGGTCGAACTCGTCGTGAATGTCGCCGAGCAGTTCCTCGAGAATGTCTTCCATCGTGATCATGCCGATCACTTCGCCTCGGGCACTGCGGACAAGGGCAATGTGCTGGTGCTCGTGGATCAGCCGCTCCAGGACCGAGGCCATCGACGCTTCCGCCTGGATACTGGGGATCGGGCGGAGAATCCCTTTGAGCGTGGCATCCTGAGGCGACATCCGGAGAGTCGCGACGATGTCCTTGAAGTTGACATAGCCCACGATCGCCTGGGGGTCGTCCGGCCTCTCCGTCACGGGGAAGCGGGTGTGCATGTCGTGGTGAGCGGCGATCAGGCAGGTCGCGACCGACTCATTGATGTCGAGGAGGCTGATGTAGTCAGCAGGCAGCATCGCCGCCCGGACGGGGGTTTTCGAAAGGCGGACGGCGTTCAGGATGATCCCTTCTTCCCGGACCCCGATCAGCCGGGACGTGCGGGCGAGCTGCGCGATCGATCGCAGTTCCTGCAGGGCGGTGTCGCTCGAGTCCTCGGGGTCCCTTCCGGAATGCTTTTTCCGGAGATGTTCGCCAATGCGGACAATGAACGACACAGAGTTCTCAAACGCCCAGACCGCCGGCCAGACGCAGAGGGCGAACCACTCCATGAACGGGGAGAGGACGAGACAGACGAACTCCTTGTTCCGAAGGGCGAAGACCTTCGGAACGAGCTCCCCCGCGATGATCGTGACCACGGTGAGCGGCACGACGATCAGGGCCATCGCGAGGATCTGCGACCATCCGGCGGAAAGTCCATATCCGCGAAAGATCGGCTCGAGGGTCTCTTCGGCCCCTGCGCCGCCGGTCGCGGCGGCGATCGTCCCGACGAGCGTAATGCCGAGCTGCACGACGGCGAGGCTCGCCTCCATGTTCCCTTTCATCCGCTGGGCGGCCACGGCCCCGCGGTGGTGCTCCTTGACGAGGGCTTCGAGGCGGGCGAGGGAAATCGAGGCGAGGGCGATTTCGTAAGCGGCGAAAACGCTGTTGGCGCCAATCATCAGCGCCATGACGGCCAGCTCGACTCCAAACACAACCGGCTCCGGGTTCAGGATCCTTGGAAGTCAGCCGCGACCGGATCGGCGCGCCCGACGACGTTGTCGGCCCGGTGCTGCGGCGGACCGGCTCACGGTCGAGAATCGACGACGGGCTGTCAAGGTGGCGGGCGAAAGAAGAGGAGCGCGGAGCGGAGGGCGGAAGTCTCAAGTTTCAGGTATCAAGTATCAAAACCCTGCAGGCACGGGCTCCGCTGCGGCCTGCGACTTGCCACCTGATACTTGATACCTGAGTCCTTGATACTTGCAGCCTTCACTTCCCGCCCGGACACCCGCAATCGACGTCCTGCAGCTCCATCTCCCGGCGGATGACCCCTTCGTAGTGTGCCTTGCGGCGACGGGCGTCATCGAGAGAGCCGCCAAACGAGCGGGTTTCGTCGAGATAGATCCGCGGGACAGGAAACTCCTCGATCACCATCTCGTGCCGGACCGCCTGGATCCAGAGCTGCAGCGGCATGGCATAGCCGAGCTCGGTGATATCGAACTTCCGCAGGGACTCGACTCGATAGGCCTTGAAGCCGCAGAACGAGTCGGTCAGGCGAAGCCCGAAGCAGGCGTTGAGCTGCCGCGTGATCTCGAAGTTGATCCGCCGCCGGTCTTCGGGAGCGGCGTTGTCCCCGGCGAACTCCTGCAGGTACCGGCTCCCCGAGACGATGTCGACCGGCCGGTGAGCGTCCTTGCGAAAGACGCGGGCCGCCATTTCCGGGATGAGCTTCGGCTGGTGCTGGCCGTCGCAATCGATTGTCACCAGAACGTCGTAGTCATGGTCGATCGCGAACTGGAAGGCGGTCCGGAGAGCGCCGCCGTACCCCTGGTTCGGCTCATGGCGGATGACGTGGATCCCCTCCATTTCGGCCAGCAGGAGGGGGGTCCGGTCGGACGAGCCGTCGTCGACCACCAGAATGTCCTGGCTGTACTGCCGGACCTCCGCCAGGACCTCGACGAGGTGAGCCTGTTCGTTGTAGACCGGAAGGGCCGTCAGAACGCGATACATCGGCAGATCCCGTAATCCAGGACTGGATCGGAGTTCTGCCATTCTAGACCTGTGAGCGCGCGAATCAATTCCCCCCGACCTGACGAAACGGCAAGTCGCCGAAGTCCAGTGAAGTCGCGGGCCGCGGAGTTTCGGTGGGTTGTGACGGCAATGCGGACACCTAAAATGCCGGAAGTTCACGGACCGTAACGACGTTGCGGCTCGATTGATCCCGCTCGCCGCCCGTTTCGGCGTCGGGCCGGCGAAACCAGCACCGTCACGACAGGAGTTGCTCCCATGGCCTACACGCTCCCCCCTCTGCCGTATGCGCCCAACGCGCTCGAGCCGCACATTGACGCCAGGACGATGGAAATCCATCACGGCAAGCACCATCAGGCGTACATCACGAACGTGAACAAGGCCCTCGAAGGTCACGCCGACCTGGCCGCCCTGCCGATCGACGAGCTGATGAAAAAGCTCTCGAGCGTTCCGGAAGCGATCCGGACTGCCGTCCGCAACAACGGCGGCGGACACTCGAACCACACGCTGTTCTGGACCGTGATCGGCCCGAACGCCGGCGGAAAGCCGACCGGCGAAGTCGCGACCGCCATCGACGGCGCCTTCGGCAGCTTCGACAACTTCAAGACCCAGTTCGG
>JAEYWB010000836.1 GCA_023429275.1 Planctomycetota bacterium | reverse complement strand
ACGAACCAGGTCGGCTCGGCAGGGTCGCTGTCGGGATCGTAATGGGAATCCTTCGAATCAAACGCCGTCGGATCGGGATATCCGGCCTTGGCGACGGTCATGGCGCCGACGACCGCCATCGGCTCGGTGCTGCTGTGATAGAAGAGGACGCCGTCACCGGGCTGAACCAGATCGCGCAGCGTGTTGCGGGCCGGATAGTTGCGAACACCGGTCCACGCCGTCCTGCCGTCCCGCTGGAGATGATCGACGGAGTACGACTCGGGCTCGGACTTGAACAGCCAGAAGCGTCGCGCCCCGCCGCTCCCCTCGACGCCGGCCGAGGCCCCGACCGCGGGGCGGCCCTTTGCTGCTGTCTTCCCGGGGCCCTTCGCCGCCGCCGCTTTTCGCCTGGCCATTCGCTTCCGATCTCCCTCTTTCGCCTTCCGCCCTCCGGAAGGCCTGAAGCCCGCCGGGACCATAGCGACTGAGCGTCCCGCGGTCACGTTCATAGTACCGCAGCACGCCGTGCTGCGAACGGGCGAGGCGAATCGAGAAACTTCCAGGGCGGGAGGACGATGCAGGGGAATTCGCGCGGTCTGGCGACGAGCAGGCGTCCTCGCCGTGTCCTCTCGGAATATGACCACCGTCCGATCTGCCGAGTCCGTTCACGGCACAGAGCGCCGTGGTACGATCGACAAAGCCGCCGGCCCCCTGGGGGGACCGGCGGCGGTTGTCAGTTGTCGATCGGGCACTCGGCCAGAAGCTTTACCGCGGCGTCGGAACCGGACGGCTGGCGGCCTGCTGTTCGAAGCCTTCCTTCGCCACGTTGTCGGCCATCTGCGTCTGCCGCTTGCCGACGACGTTCCGGGCGACTTCCCGGATCTCCGCGTCGTCGAGCCGGCGGAGGCTGGCCCGGGTCGCGATCGGCTCGAGCAGCTGAATCGTCCGGGCGAGCGAGCTCTCCATCATGACGATCTCCGTCAGGCTGCGGCGGAGGCTTTCGAGCTTGCCCGTCTGGATGTTGAACTCCTGCTGGAGATCGGTCATCAGCTCGAGGTTCTGGACCGCATCGGCAATCGAGCCGGTGATGCCGCCGAGCTGCTGCTGCATCGAGACCAGGACGCCGAGGTTCTTTTCCGCGGCGGCGACGTTGAGGTTCTCGCCGGTCAGGACACCCTGAATCCCGACGAGCTTGTCAGCCGCTTCGCGGGCCAGTTCGACCGTCACGCCCGAGGCGACCATCTGGTCCTTCAGCGAGACCAGCGAATCCGCCGTCTTCCGGGCTTCGCCGAGGTCCTTGCCGCTTGCGAGGACCGTCGACTTGATATCGATGAGCCGATCGACCGTCTCCGAGGCGTTCGCCAGCTCCGCCTGCTGGGCGGCGATCTTCTGGCGGAGGGAGACGAGCGTGCCGACCGCCTTCTCTGCCTCTTCCACACCGGTCACCGACTCGATCGCCTTCCCCTTGACCCCCGCGAGCGAATCGAGGGCGATGAGAGCCTTCTCGAATCCCGCTTCGGCCTTGTCGATTGCGGCGATCCGCTCGTCGGTCTCTCCCGCGAGGGTTTCGACGCGGGCCTGCAGGCTCGTCAGGATGTCGAACGACTCGGCCGCATTCGAAAACTCGCTGCGGCGGGCAATCAGTTCCTGCTGGAGGCTGGCGAATTCGCGAATGCTCGCCAGGGCCTCGGCGGTGTGACGCGCTTCCCGCTGGATGCTCTGCTGCAGCGAATGGACCTCGTCGACAGACCGGCGGGCGTCGGCGAGGAGATCGTGCTGGGTCCGGAGATTCTGAAGGAGGGAGTTGGAGCTGGCGACATCATCGCGGTGTCCTGCGACAAGGAGCATCTGGTGGTTGATTTCCGTCATGCTCCGCTGCATGTCGGAGATGCGGCTCATGAGCGGCCGGGAGATGAACACGTGGATGCCGATGATTCCGAGGATCACGCCGGCTGCGAGTGTCGGAAGATGGATCCGCTTCATCGATTGGCTGATCGACTCCAGGGAGAGCGTTCCGCCCGTGGAGCGGCTGGGAAGGGGACTGTTCACAAGAAACCTCCGGGGTTTCGGGGGTTGAAGGGATGGTGCCGGCGCCGCGGCACAGAAAGCCGACCAAGCGAGCGGCCGGTCCGGACCGTCGGGGAGGGAGGAAGGGGGCGATCCACTTTGCCTCACCCGATCTGTTTCTCTCTGCGGTAACTTATCGCCAGATTGCGCAGACGATCCTCTGGAATTCAGCGGCAGAATCTGCCAGAAGCGCCCGGACAGGGATCGTCCCCCGGTACAAACGGACTGTTTCCTGTTTTGCTTGAGGGAACGCCCGCCGCGGACCATGGCGGGCGGAAAGGAACGATGTTGGCCGCCCGGACGCGATCACGCCCCCGCCTTCTTCGGGTGACCTCCTGGCACGTCCGCCGGGTCGTCCTGATCGCCCTGATGCTGCTGGCTCTCGTCCGGATCGTCTCCCTGGTCCGAAAGCCGCCGGCGGGGCTCCCCTCGCAGGAGGCGATTGTCCGCCGGGTGGTCGACGGCGACACCTTCGTCCTCGAGACGGGGGAACGGGTCCGCATGCTCGGGGTCGATACGCCGGAGACGGTCCATCCGGACCGGCCTGTCGAGGCGTGGGGCCCTGAGGCGTCGCAGTTCGCGAAGGACCTCCTTGAGGGACACCCCGTCCGGCTCGAGTACGATCGGGAGCGGTTCGACAGCTACGGCCGCGTGCTGGGGTACGTCTGGCGGGGAGACCAGTTCGTCAATGCGGAGATCCTCCGTGCCGGACTGGGGCGGGCCGACGTCCGGCGTCCGCTCCGGGCCGACCGCAAACGTCTGCTGGAGACGGCCGAGAAGGAGGCCCGGAGCGCGAGACGGGGGCTCTGGGGCCATCTCGAAGCGCTTCCTCGCCGGAATCCTTGATCCCGACGGCCAACACCGGCCGTGAGCGGAATGTCCCCCTCGGCGGCATGGGCTATGATCAGCCTGCCATGGAAAAGCTGCCGGAGACGACGTTTGCCCTGCTGGGATCTCATCCGCTTGCGCACGAGCTGACACGGCACCTGTCGCCGGAACGGGGGGAACGGCTCGTCGCGACGACATCCGATCCGGCCGACATCCTCGCGATCGCGGGCCTCGACGTCCTCATCCTGGCGGATGTCTCCCCAACCTCACTCGCCGTCGCCGAACGGATCGCGCCGCGGACCTCGCTTCTCGTCATTCCCGATGCCCGCCTGACATCGAGCTTCGTCTATTCGCTCGTCCTTCAGGACCAGGACGGAGCATCGGTCCTGCTTCCAGCGTTTCCGCTGCGGTACGACCCGCGCATTCGAGAGCTTCGGGAACGGATCGAGCTCGGGACGCTCGGACAGATCGTTGCCGTGCGGTTTGAGCGCCAAGGGAGAAGCTCAGCCCTCCCCGGGACCGCACCGACCGGAAACGCACAGCCGCCAGTCCAGGGCGAAGACCGGGCCCGCGGGAGCTTTTTCAACCTGGCCGAGGCGCAAGGGGCGATCCTGCACGACGCGGAGGTGCTGCGGAGTCTCCTCGGAGAGTTCCGGAAGGTCAGTGCCGTGCAGGCGGGGGCCGGCGAGGAACTCGCGAACTTGACCGTGACCTTTGGCGGCGCCGAAGGAACCTCGCCTGAGAGGGGAGCTCAACAGGGGCCTGACGTCTTCTGGACCTACCGCCGAGGGGATCGAGATCAGGCAGACCTCATCCTTCAGTGCGAACGCGGCGACATCCGACTCGCGTGGAACGGTCCGCACCTCGGTTCCGTCAGCATCGGCGGCCAGGTCCTCCCGCCGACCGCGGCTCCCGTCGCGACCAGCATCCTGGAAGAGCTGCGAAAACGACGGGAAAACCGGCCGTCCGAGGTGAAGATGGGAGCCGGACCGGGAGAGGCGGGCGCGGGGGCCACCTGGACCGACCTGCTGCGGGACTTCGACCTTGTCGACGCTGTCGGACGTTCGATCCGCCGGCGGAGAACGATCGACCTCCATTTTGAAGAGACGTCCGAGCGGAACCAGTTCAAGACACAGATGACCGCGGCCGGATGTGCAGTGGCAATGTTCACGCT
>JAEYWB010000832.1 GCA_023429275.1 Planctomycetota bacterium | reverse complement strand
TTTGATCTCCTTCGAATCCGGACCGCCGGCGCCGTCATTGCACTGGCTCTCCGCAGGGGCCAGACTGAATAGATCAATCACGCCTCGGGCGGAACGAATCAGGCCTCGACGATCGGGCCGCACGATCCCGATTCGTCGCCGATCCTTCCTCGGGACCTGCAATGGATTTCTCCGCCAACGATCCCGAAGCCACCTTCCTCCGTCTGTGGAACGCGGTGGAGATCGTCCGGCCGGTGCAGTACTCCCTGTTCACGTTCGGCGAGTCGGAACTTCCGTATTACCTGGTGGTCGATTCCGACGCCCGGAACCCGCTGGTCAAGCTCGCCCGCGGGATGGTCCGCGTCACCCGGCCGCTGATCATCACGCCGGACAACTCCCGGCCGGAGTTCGAGAACTTCTTCGACAGCGACGGCGTCGGGAACATGGCGAGCTTTCTCCTCTCCCGGCAGGCGGCCTTCTCCCACCTCCGGTTTCGGAACCAGGAGCAGCAGGGGCAGATGGTGACCGACAGCGTCCAGGAGATGGTCGACAAGCTGAACCGCCAGCTCGATTCGGAAGAGGAGGACCGCGTCGCGATCCTCACCGCGCCGCAGGGACTCGGAGGGATCGCGGTCTTCCGGTACGCCGCCGAGCGCGTCATGCAGAGCGCCCGCGACAACATCCAGGAGCTTCGCGAGCGGGGCTTCCTGCCGGATTGAGCCGCTCCCGCGGGCACCGTCACGGATTCCGTCGCCCCCGGTCCGACCGACGCACTCCGCGCGAAGTGCTCTCCCGATCTTCGCGCACGCTGTCGCAGCAAGACTTCAAGCGACTGATCAGAGATGGCGTGTCCGAACAGTCCCGCCAAGCTGGGCGAGAAGCTGTGCGAAACGGGGGACGGTGCGACGATGCCTCCGGGAGCGGCGGAAGTGATCGTCGAGAGAAAGCTCGGCGTCAGTGGCGAGCCGGATGGTCCGGATGTCGGCGGTGACCGGACGCCGGAGCCTCTTGCGATAGAGCTCATCGAGTGCCGACTGGCCAAGCGACCGCGCTTCGGCCTCCGTGGCAGCCTCGACGATCACGAACAGGATGCGTGTGGCGACGTAGAAGGTTCGTTTCACGGGGACTCTC
This sequence comes from Planctomycetota bacterium, assembly GCA_023429275.1. Lineage (GTDB taxonomy): Bacteria > Planctomycetota > Planctomycetia > Planctomycetales > Planctomycetaceae > Planctomyces_A. The sequence goes on along the minus strand of JAEYWB010000832.1, from coordinate 4,246 downwards.
GGGCGATTTCTCTCACGATGAAGGAAGCAGGGGACCGCTGTCCAGATCGCGAAGACAAGAACGAAACATTGCTGCACCGCTTCACTCATCGAGAAACTTGCAGGAGTCAACGGGCGATCGCAGACTGAGTGACAAGGGCCCGGCCGGGGAATGGCGTTCGCCCTCCTCGCTGTGGCCTGCGCAGTTTCCTCTCCCGACCTGCTCCTCGCCAGGATCCCCGCTCATGTCCCAGCTTGCCACCCCCTCCGTCAGGTCATCCGTCTCGATAGCCCTGACGTTGTTCTTCCTCGTGTCGAGCGCGACACGCGGCCAGGAGGCCGAGTCGGATACGCACGACTTCGGTCTTCCGAAGCTCGAGACGCTGCCCCTCAAGCCCACCGACGATCCGCTCCTCGCGCTGAAGCAGGAGCGGTATCGCGCGGCAAAGGAGCACTACGACCTCCTGCTTCCCCGCATGGTGATCGAGCTCCGCCTCGACCACCTGTCGCAGGCGATCCAGCGGGTCATCGACGCCGAGCACGACCTTTCCGGAAACGAGGCCGAGAGGATCAAGTGCCTCGAGAAGTCCGTGGAGCTCTACCGGGGAGTCGAGAAGACCACGATCCTCCTGTTTGAACACGGCAGGATCCCCCAGGGCGCCGTTCCGCTCGCACGGTATGAACGGGTCATGGCGGAGATCCGCCTTCTCGAAGCCAGGCAAAAGCCCCCTCGCGGTTGATCCGGCACGGCGGTGCCTGGTCGCAAGTCGTTGAGGAGAGACCTTGGCCGTGTTGTGTTGAGGCGTCGTCACTGCCGGCCCGCCGCTTGGACCGCCCGGCGATCCGGTTAGAATCGCGAACGCTCCTGTTGCTCTGAACCGCCGATCGAGAGTCTCCATCAGTGACCCAGCCGTATCGACCGGACCTCTCTTCTCCCGCCCCGCGGAACGCTCACAGCTCTTCTCCGACGGGTTCGAGCCAACCAGGCATGCCCCGCGCTCGGGCCTCGAGCCCGATCCAGGAACACGCCTACGAATCAGGACCGCGGATCGTCGCGATTGAAACGCTCATCCCGCACGACATCATGGCGGGACTGGTGCTGTTGCGAATTCATACCGACGCGGGAACCGTCGACGGCGATCCGGTCATCGGACACGGCGAGTCGTATTACCTGCCGCACGCGGTCGCCGCCGTCCTGCACGACTGGATGACGCGGCGACTCCTCGGGGCGGATGCCCTCGCGATCGAGAGCCACTGGCGGTTCCTGTACGAGCGGTGCGCGTCGTTCGGCGGGACCGGGGCGGAGATGCGGGCGATTTCGGCCGTCGACCTCGCCCTGTGGGACATCGCAGGGCAGCTCACGCGGCAACCGGTCTGGCGGCTCCTCGGCGGGCCGGTCCGGAGCCGGATCCCGATCTACAACAGCTGCGGTGGCCCGTCATACGGACGCCGGCCGCTCGGCGCCCCGGACAGCCAGGGGTGGCCCGGACATGGCGACCCGGGCCGTTCCGGTCCGCTGGAAGACAACTGGCGGAGTGCCAACGAGCCTGCGGACCTCGCGGAGGAGCTTTTGAGCGAGGGGATCGGGGCGATGAAGCTCTGGTCGTTCGATGGCGTCTACCAGCGGTCCGGGGGGGCGATGATCTCCCGAGCCGACCTTGAGGAGGGGCTTCGACCGCTGCGGCAGATCCGCGAGCGCGTCGGGAACCGGATGGAACTGATGCTCGACGGGCACGGGTTCTTCTCGCTGGCAGCCGCGACCCGCATCTGCGAGGGACTCCGCGAGATCGAGCCACTCTGGGCCGAGGACCTGCTCCGTCCCGATTGCGCCGACTCCATGGCCCTGCTGCGTCAACGTGGCGGAATCCCCCTCGCGGTGAGCGAGATGCTGATCACGCGCGATGCCTACCGGAACGTGCTGGAGCGGCAGGGGGCGGACTTCGTGATGGCGGACCCGACCTGGGTCGGCGGGATCAGCGAGACCCGTCGAATCGCCGAACTCGCCCAGATCTACAACGTCCCTGCCCTGATGCACGACTGCACGGGACCGTTGACGCTCCTGGCGGGGCTGCAGGTGGCGGCGGCTGTTCCGAACGTGATGTGGCAGGAGACGGTCCGGGCCCACATCCGGACGCTCTACCCGCTCCTGATCGAGACGAACGTCGAGATCGAAGGGGGCCACGCTCGGCTGCCGACGAAACCCGGCCTCGGGACGCGGCTGCTTCCCGATCTCTTCGACCGGTCGCACCCGGGATACCGCCGCACGGAACTGTGAGTGACGGTGCGGTGAGAGGTTAGAGACGAGAGCTTAGAGGTTAGAGACAGGACCTTCATTCTCTCTCTTCTCTCTAAACTCTCGTCTCTAACCTCTCACCCCGCGTCGCTCCCTATGACGACGCCCCGGCGCTGAGCAGCCAGCGGATGACCGTACTGGCGATCCACAGGCTGACGACGAGGCAGGAGAGGATGACGAAGATCAGGCCGGCAAAGAAGAGGCGGTCGCTGAGCTCGGCCTGGCGGACAGTCCGCGGATCGGGCGCGGCATGGCGCTCCAGCAGCCGGACGTTCCGTTCGTTCGCTTTCCAGTAGATGTCGAAGGCATCCCCGAGAATCGGGATCGCCCCCATCGCGGTGTCGATGACGAGGTTGGCCGTCATCCGGGTCATCGTGACCTTCGAGACGCCGCGACGACTCGCCTCCTTGAGGATCAGGAGTGACAGCAACGACGTTCCGATGTCCCCAAGACCGGGGATGACACCCAGGAGAGCATCCAGCCCGACCCGGATATTGAGCCCGGGAATACGGATGGCGCTGTCGAGCAGATGGGCGAGGATCTGCAGCCCCGCCAGTTGTCCGCCGAACCGGTCAGTACCTGGGCCAGTCGGACCGGCCTCCCCCTTCATGATGACGATGGGGTCTGCGGCCGATCCCTTGCCGGATGGGGAGTGGGTGGAGCCAGCCGAATAGCGGTCTGATCCTGGGTTCAATGGTCTCTCCGCGTGTCATGTGCCGGAGGAATTCTAGGCATCCCGCGTCATCGCTGATGCCGAATCCGTGAGAGCATACCTGCTTTGGCGACAAACGGTTCCGAAGAAGTTCTTTGCCACAGAGTGCACAGAGGACGCAGAGAAGAGGGGAGACGCGGCAGTCGATTGGCTCGGGCTTTTCTCTCTGAGTTCTCTGTGCCCTCTGTGGCTAACACACAATCGATCAGCTCACTGGGCCGGCTGCAGGTCGCGCCGGGCCTGCGTCACGAGTCGCGCCGCGGCTTCGGTCGTGTCGGCCGTGGCGGTGACGTGGCCCATCTTACGGCCCGGCTTCGCATCCAGCTTGCCGTACAAGTGCAGCTTTGCCGCCGGATGAGCGAGCAGACGGTCCCAGGCGGGTGGCCCGGCCGACCAGAGGTCGCCAAGAAGGTTGGCCATCGCGGCGGGGCGAAGCTGCTCGACGGAGCCAAGAGGAAGGCCCGCACAGATCCGCATGATCTGCTCGAACTGGCTCGTGACGTGCCCCTCGATCGTCAGGTGGCCGGAGTTGTGCGTTCTCGGGGCGAGCTCATTCACGAGCAGTCGCCCGTCGGTCGTCACGAACATCTCGACACACAGCAGCCCGACGACGTCGAGCTTCCGCAGCAGGGCCTCGGCGATCTCCCGTGCCTCGGTGCGGAGCTTCGTCGACATCCGCGACTCGACGATCGGGCAGACCGAAACGTCGAGAATGTGGTTCGCGTGATCGTTCAGGACCGGGCCATAGAACTCCATCGAGCCGTCGACCGCGCGGGCTCCGATCACGGAGCACTCCAGGGCCAGGTCGACCCACTCCTCGAGGACCAGGGGCCGTCCGCCCGCCTGTTTCCAGGCGAGGTCGATGTCGCCGGGGTTCACGCCGACCTTCCACTGCCCCTTGCCGTCGTAGCCGCCGGTCGCCGTCTTCACGACGCACATCCGGCCCAGACGGGCGACCTCCTGCTGGAGATGCTCGAGCGAGCGGATTGTGGCGCAGGCGGGGAGCGGAAATCCTCCCGTGGCGAGAAAGTCCTTCTCGAGCTGACGGTGTTGCGTCACCTCGAGGACATGCGGCGAGGGATAGACGGGGACAGTCCGCTCGAGCAGCTTCATGCTGGAGAGCGGGATGTGCTCGGTCTCATAGGTGACGACATCGGCCTGCTGGCCGAAACGGAGGAGGGCGTCCTCGTTATCCAGCTGGCCGACGATCGCCTGATCCGACCACTGGGCGCCGGGGCTTCCCGCCTCTTCGGTGTAGACGAT
>JAEYWB010000744.1 GCA_023429275.1 Planctomycetota bacterium | reverse complement strand
AACAGCGAGGCCGATCACTCCGGCGTTCCGGCTGCGGGCCAGACGACGGGGGGCCTCACCCGGCGCTCCTCCGCCGTCAGCGTCCGGATCACGCGGCACGGATTGCCGACCGCGATCGTCCCATCGGGAATGTCCCGCGTCACCACGCTCCCGGCTCCGATGACGACGTCCGAGCCGATCGTGACGCCGGGGCAGATCACCGCCCGGCCCCCGATCCAGGAGTTCGCGCCGATCCGGACCGGTTTGGCGCATTCCAGAAGTGACGTGCGGGTCCCGACGTCGACCGGATGCGTCGCCGCGTAGATGTGAACTCCCGGGGCCATCAGGACGTTATCGCCGATCGTGACTTCAGCGCAGTCGAGGATGACGCAGTCGAAGTTCATGAAGACATTGTCCCCGAGCCGGATGTACTCGCCATAGTCGCAACGAAACGGCGGCTCGATGTAGCAATTCTTGCCGACCGCCCCGCAGAGCGAACGGAGGAGCTCGGCTCGTCTGGGAAGTTCGGTCTCGTCAGTCGCGTTGAAGAGGCGGACGAGGCGCCGGGCACGAGCCCTCGCGGCGGTCAGGTCGGCTTCGTAGGGGTAGTAGAGGTCCCCTCCCAGCATCTTGTCCCGCTCGGGACGGTCTCCGGCAACCCAGGACATGGCTGAACTCCTGACTGTCAGGTTCGACTCGCGGCTTCGAACGTCGCCGGATCTTCGACGGACTCCCCGGGGAGTCGATCGACACAGCCGTGCAACGCTGCTGCCAAGGACCTATTTTCTCGGACATTGATGCCGAACGCCCGACTGTCGCACATCGGCCGCAGTCCACTATCATCCATCCGATTCCAGACCCGATCCTCCAATCGGGTCTCCATCGTTGATAGTCAATATGCCTGTCCCGGCCGGAGACGGAAGCTCCGCCCTTTGGTGATCGCCAATCGTCATGAGCATTGAATTCAAACTGCCCGCCATCGGTGAAGGTGTCGACTCCGCAGACGTCGCGGATGTCCTTGTGGAAGAAGGACAAACGATTACCGCCGGGCAGAACGTCCTCGAACTGGAGACGGAGAAAGCCGTCGTCGAGGTCCCCTGCCCTCACGCTGGCAAGATCTCGAAGATCCTCGTCAAGGACGGGGATTCGATCCGCGTCGGACAGGCGATCCTGATCGTCGAGGGGGCAGACGCCGGCACCGCCAAGGGAGCCGCTCCGTCACAGGCCCCGGCCTCCAAGCCGGCCGCTCCCGCCGAGAAAGCCGCCGCAGCTCCCCTGCCGGCCAAAGCCGCTCCAGCCGCCGCGTCCGCGGGAGGCAAGGCGGGGGGTCTCATCGAATTCAAGCTTCCGAGTGTCGGCGAGGGGGTGACCTCTGCCGATGTCGCGGAAGTCCTCGTCAAGGAAGGGGACGTCGTTACCGCCGGGCAGAACGTCTTCGAGCTCGAAACCGAGAAGGCGGTCGTCGAGGTCCCCTGTCCGCACGCGGGCAAGGTGACCAAGGTCCATGTCGCCGACGGCGCGACGGTCAACGTCGGTCAGATTCTGCTGACGATCGAAGGAACCGGTGCCGAGTCGGCCGCTCCCGCTCCCGCGAAGGAGCCCTCGGCCCCGGCCCCCGCCAGGGAACCGTCTGCAGCGCCGGCCAAAGAGTCGCCCCGTCAGCCGACCACCGTCATCACGACGGCCGAAACGGTCTCCAGCGTTCCCGCTTCCTCGAACGGCCAGGGGGGACCTCCGGCCCCCGCCGCCCCCTCGACCCGCCGCATGGCCCGCGAACTCGGCGTCGACCTCCGGCAGATCAATGGCTCGGGACCGGGAGGCCGGATCACCCACGAGGACGTCCAGGCTTATGTCCGGAACCGGATGCAGGCCCTGACCACGCAGAAGCCGACGGCCGTTCGAGGGGCTTCGGCCGGCGGCCTCACGGCGCCGCCGCTGCCGGACTTTTCGAAGTTCGGACCGATTCGCCGCGAGGGGATGTCGAAGATCTACCGCACCGCGGCCGAGAACCTGACCCTCGCCTGGAACGTCATTCCGCACGTCACCCAGCACGACCGGGCCGACGTGACCGATCTCGAAGCGGCCCGCAAGCGGTTCGCGGACGGCGTCGGCAAGAACGGCCCCAAGGTGACGATGACCGCCATCATCATGAAGGCGCTCGCCCGCTGCCTGCAGCAGTTCCCCAAGTTCAACAGCAGCCTCGATCCCGAGACGTTCGAGATCGTCTACAAGGAGTTCATCAACATCGGCTGCGCGGTCGACACGCCGCACGGTCTTTTGGTCCCGGTCGTCAAGGACTGCGACAAGAAGACGATCCTGCAGATCGCCGCCGACCTGACGGAACTGGCCGGCAAGGCCCGCGACAAGAAGCTTCCGATCGACGCGATGCAGGGAGCGACCTGCACGGTGACGAACCTCGGCGGCATCGGTGGTGTCGGGTTCACGCCGATCGTGAACTATCCCGAGGTCTGCATCCTCGGCATGTCGCGCGGTCAGACGGAGCTGAAGCTCATCGACGGCAAGGTTGTCGAACGGCTGATGCTCCCGGTCTCTCTCTCGTACGATCACCGGGTGATCAACGGTGCCGACGCCGCCCGCTTCGTCGTCACCCTCTGCAACATGCTGGCGGACCCGTTCACGCTGCTGACAGCGTGCTGAGATCGGCGCGAGTCAGGGATCTGTTCTATTAGCCACAGAGGTCACAGAGAACATAGAATTCTCTCTGTGCACTCTGTGGCAAAGACCGGTATTCCGAGCGGCCTTGGGG
>JAEYWB010000721.1 GCA_023429275.1 Planctomycetota bacterium | reverse complement strand
CCGGGGCTTATGAAAGAACGCCAGCGAAGCGGCCTGTGCTCGGTTGTGGGGTTTTACAAGCCGCACCGCTGCGGAAGCAAGCTGTCGAAGCTCCTTCCATGGGGCGAAGTCAGGCCCCTTCAATGGGCGCCGCACAAAGCGACCCGGCGCTCAGAACAGGCGGCTTCACGCAGGCAGACTTCCGCCCGTCGGCTCCTCACGCTTGTGCGACAACCAGGCGCTCTTCGGCAGGCATCCGATCGCAGCGATCAGGATGTGCGCCCCCGCGAAGATCCCGATCCATCGCAGCCGCCCCTCCGTGAAGCCGTAGGTGTGCAGACCGACCCCGAGTTCGTTCACACCGAAGAACGACCAGGTGACGACGATGTTCCCCAGGACCGACAGAATTGCGACACCGCGCTCCCGGGCCATTCCGCCCCAGCGGGCATGCAGAATCAGCGCGTTCCAGAGAACAATGATCAACGCTCCGTTCTCCTTGGGATCCCAGCCCCAGAACCGCCCCCAGGAATCGTCTGCCCAGAGGCCGCCGAGGACCGTCCCAAAGAAGCTGAAGAACAGGGCGAAGCAGATCGTCCCGTAGGTCATGCCGTAGAGCATCCGCCGGATCTTCGAGTCGAGCGACGGCGTCAGGACGCCGCCGAGGATGTATCCGATTCCCAGGAGGCCGGCGACATAGCTCGTCGCGTACCCGAGGGTGATGCAGACGACGTGCGTCGCGAGCCAGAACTGCGTGTCGAGGACCGGCTCGAGAACCGACAGCGTGTCGCCGTCGAGCCTCAAGGCGTCCGCCACCCGCAGCGTCAGGCAGCCTGCAACGGCCGCCGCAAAGGTCGCGATCCCCATCCGGGAGAACAGTTCGAGGATCAGCCCCATCGCGACGATCGCGAATCCGATAAACACCGACGCCGAATACAGGTTCGTCACCGGCGGCCGGCCGGAGATGTAGATCCGCCCCGCGAGCGCCGCCGCGTGCAGGAGGAAGGTGACGAGCGTCAGCCACCACGCCGCCGCCCGGAATTGCGGAAACAATCCTGCCGGTGCCAGCAGCCATCCGAGCAGCACCAGGATCATTGCGGGCATGTACAGGGCGAACGCCGTCCAGAACGGGGCCGCCCGGTTGTAGAACGATTCAAAGTCGACCTTCGACATCGACAACGTCGTCCCCGTCCCCGGGACGGTCCGGTCTTCCTGCGACATCCCGTGCATCAGGCCGAGGTATTCCTTGACCTTGGCATTGAAGTCCTCCGGCTTGTTATCGCGGTAGGCCGCAAGGATGCCGGTCAGCAGGTCGAGGGCAGGGATTTTCTCCCCCCCGGCGGTCCCGATATGGGCGTAGACGGTCGCCAGCGGCATCGGCTCCCAGTTGGCCTGGAGCTTGTCGAACAGCGATTCCTTCCCCTCTTTGCCGACGCTGGTATGGGTCGGGATCACGAGAGGAAGCTGCATGCGGCCGAGCTCTGCCCGCGCGTTCTGGACAATGTCGATCAGCCGCGCCGCGTCCCGCTGGGCGCTGCGCGAATCCTTCTCGAAATCCTCCTCGGTCGGCATCGGCGGCAGGCCGCCTGCGATCGACCGCATGTCGGTGAACGACGCCTTCATCTTCTCGTACTGGCTGAGCTTTCGCGCCAGGCTGAGAAGCTTTCGCTCGAAAATGGTACGGTCATTCGGCTGCTTGTCATCTGCGTTGGCAACCTGGGCCTTCAGGGAGGGCCACTTCTTTCCGATCTCCTCCTGGCTGTAGAGGTGGGATTCCCGCCAGTCGAGGCCGAGCTCTTTCACGATGTCCGGATTGTCGATCCTGAAGACCGCATGTTTTGCCGCGGCATCCGGCGTGGCGATCGAATCCAGCAGCCAGCGGATCGCCGACAGCTTCTTCTTGTTCTCATCCCAGAAGGACTGCCGTTCGGCCGCCTGCATGAGGTTGTTGAGTGCATAGGAGTCGAGCGGTTGCGCGCGTCCCCCGTCGAAGATCGGGATTCGTCCAAAGGCATTGAGATCGAATCCTCTGTCGAGAGCAGGTGTCCGCGACATCGTCATCGCGATGTAAACCGCCGTGAGCGCCGCAATCCCCAGCGCAGGACCATGCGTCCGCCAGGAGAAGCCGGAGTGTGCTCCGGGGAGCTGGTCGAGCGCGACCACGCTTCGGTTCAGGAACCGCATCAGGATCAGCCCGAAGTGGTACAGCATCCCGATGACGACGATCATGCACGCGACGTAGGGGGTCATCCAGCCTTCGTTGGCGACCACCTGGAAGTCGGTCATCTCCTTGTTGTCCCCCGCGGCCCCGGCGGGAATGTAGCTGCTCTGGTAGAACGTCTCCCCGGCATAACGGAGGGGGTTGTTCATCCAGATCTCGAACTCGCGGTTGACGTCGTTTCGAGGATCGACCAGGCGGATCTTCGACCGGTAATCCTTCGGCCGGGTCGTCCCGACGTAGTCGTTCTTCTGAACGTCGATCAGCTCGATCTGGTACGGCTTGTACTGCCGGCGGAAGCGGAGGGCGAGGTCGTAACTTTTCCCGTCGATCGTGATCGTCTCTCCCCGCGTCAGGAGCGCGGTGACGAGATAGGTCCCTTCGTCCTTGCCGGTCTTGCGGTCGATGACCCGCACGAAGCCGGAAGGGACGTCCGCCTTCTGATCGGTGTCGACCCCGGTGCCGATCGGCCGCTCGGTGACGATCGCGCCGAGACCGCGTCCCTTGGTGGCGAGCGTCTTCTCGTTCTTGTCCTTCGGAAGCCGCTCACGGACGTCGCTGTTCGGGTAGAACTCGACCATCTCGAGACGGAAGGGGAGCTGCTCGTTGTCGAATGTCGCCCCCTTGTAGAGCATCCAGGCGGGGATGACCGTGTGAAGGTCGTGGTCCGGGTTCGACTTGTCGACAACCGCGAGTTCCGCCGCACGGATGTCATACGAGTAGTTGGCGACGTGCCCCTCCTCGATCTGCATCCGCGACTCCATGTGGGCGGCATGCATTCCGACGTACACCTCGTACGCCATCATCAGCCCGATCCCCGCGTGGAGCGTCACCATCCCCGCCCGCCGGTCGAAGACCATCCAGGCCGGGATCAGGATCGCGACCCCGGCGACGGTTCCCTTCGCGAGCTGGTACAGGATCCGCATCGAGGAAGGGCTGAGGGGATCGGACGAAATGAGGTAGATGCTCGTCGCTGCGAACACAGCGCTGGCGATGAGCAGTCCCCAGAACAGCGGACGGATCCGGGCGCTCACAGCTCCCCAGATACAGGCGGCCGTCAGGGCGAACGCCACGATCCCGGAACCGCGCCACAGCATCTCGTAGGTGACGAGATTGTTGACCTGCACGCCGGTCGAATTGTTTCCGCTCTGGATGACAAGCCAGGTGACGGTGGCGGAGGCAGCGAGGCCGATCCAGCCGAACATCAGCCGCCGCCCTTCCGCGGCCACCTTGAAGCGCACGAGGTGAGCCGCCACGAGGTTCAGCATCATCACGATGCCGATCGACCATCCGCGGGGATACCAGAATCCCCGGGTCTGCGAAAACTGGCGGAGCGACTCGATCGCCACGGCGAACGGACGCAGGTACGACGGGACCTCGTTGACCCAGGTCGGGTCCGGAAACCAGGCCGGGGGGAAGAAGATCTTTGTCGGCACCCAGGTGAACAGCTCGCGGATGTTCAGCCACGGAAATCGGTCGACGAACAGAAGCCGGTCGTCGATTCGAAAGTAGTCCGCCACCGCCTTCCAGATGTCGGCATCGACCTGGGCGAGCGTTCCGAACAGGACGCTCAGGATCGAGAGGAACAGCAGCACGACCGTGAGCTTGAGCGAAGCAAGCGGCTGGAGAATCGCGTCGGCGAAGTCCGAGCCGGTCCGCAGAAAGTCGCGTCCCTCGGAGGATGCGGCGGACGTCTCATCGGTCGGGAAAGAGGTGGTTGCCATCGACGTGCCCCGGTCGGGGTGGAGGTGGGATGCGAAGGAAGGCGCGGAGGAAACTCGGCCGCGGGGCAGGGCCCTCCGGCCTGCTGCGTCACTCGAACTTGATGGACTGGACGAACTTCAAGAAGGTCTCCCGTTCCTTGAGAACGAGATCCTTGTCCCCCATCAGCTTCACGAACCATTGAACGCGGTCTTGCGGGATGATGACGGTCAGCAGGGCATCCTTTTCCCCCTGAAGCTCGACAAGCCTGGCCGTGGTCTCGGCGGCCTCGACGGGCGTGCTCTCGATCTCCTTCTCGTCGACCGGCTCGAGGCCGACCTGCCCGCGCCAGCGGTTGACGTTGGCACCGAATGAGCCCCCGCCCGACAGCCGGATGACGGTGAGGTCGATCGTCTTGTCTCCCTCGGTCTTCGAAAACGCGACGCTGGCCAGCGGCTTGGAAGTCGGGGTCCAGCCTTCGGGAGCCGCGAACTTCAACGGCGGGCTGGCGGGAGCGGTCGGAGGCTCCGGCATCTCGTCCGGTCGGACGCGGTCCATTCCTCCGGAAACGAAGGGGACCAGTGCCGCGAAGGTGCTCATCTCCGGCTTCGCTTCTCCCGCTTCAGGCGTCTCGCCCTTCGGTCCGGGGCCGGTCAGCTTGACGAAGACGAGGAAGCTGTCGTCCGTGCCGAAGATGGAGAGCTCGCCCGCCTCCCGGGCCTTGGCGATCCAGTCCGACCCCTCGAGCGGCGAGAGACCGACCTGCGTCCGCCACCGGTTGAAGTTCTGCTGGATGTAGACCTCCGACGTCGGATCCTCCGAGGGCAGAGTGGTGACGGTCACATCGAGCGGCGGCTTCGTTTCACCAATTCGCAGCGTGGCAAAACGCGCCATCGCGGTACGTGGCTCGAGTTCGGCCGGGGGAACGACGCTCCATCCCGGAGGAAGCTGCCACTCCGGCTCTCCAGTCGCGGAAATCCGGAACTTCGACAGGAACTGCACGAACGGTGCAAGCTGGGGAGTCAGCTCGCTCGCCGGCCCCGTCAGCTTCACAAACCAGCCGGCGGACCGTGCTGCCGGGCGCTCGGAGGCCTGAGCCTTCGCCGCGGCAACCTCCTTCGGAGCCTTGTACTGTGTGATTCCCTCCGCCTTGTTGCAGCCGGCCGCCACAAGCAGCAGACAACCGAGCCAGCAGGCAGAATGCAACTTCAACATGAGATATGACAAGGGTTTGCGACGGAGATTCTGAAACAAAGGCGGGAAGATGCAGGCGGGATGGCGCCCAAGGAGGGCACCGGCTGGCGTGAACAAATCATTATAGATGGGTCGGAATTCGAAAGTACACGCGGTGAAACCCTTTCCAGCGCAATCCGAGGGTTGGCCCGCCCTGGGTCACCGGTGGACGGGAACCGCGACCGCTTCACCGAACTGCGGCAGGAGCAGCGTGGATCCCGGCGGCTTACGGGCTTCCCAGAGAGACCGGATTCGGGTCACGAGGGTCTCCCGGCCGGAGGCGTCTTGAGTCGAAACAGCCCCAAGGGGAACGAAAACCCGACCGCCGACCGACCGAAACGTCTCAACCGCCATTTCAGGCATCATCCCCTGGCGTCCAGTCAGCCAGACCGCTTTCTGGTCGTCCAGAAGGACCAGGACGACATCAGGTCGGGCCCCGAGTCCCGCCAGTCGCTCAAGCCCGCGCTGATGCTCCCGGGAGTGTCTCAGGAACCAGAACGTCTGACCTGTCGCGTCCTGTGGGCACTTCCCGGCGAGCTGCACGGAGAGGCCCCCCCAGGTCGCGACGTTCACGCC
>JAEYWB010000653.1 GCA_023429275.1 Planctomycetota bacterium | reverse complement strand
GTATTGGGGGATCCACTCTAGCTTGACCGTTTAGCCGCGACGCGACAGCGGAGCGCGGACGCGTCCAGCCACGATCGGTCTGCCCCTCCGCATTGCGGTCAAACCGGATACTCGAAGCTCCAGTGCTGGGCTTTCAATCCCTCTCGAATCGGATTCTGCCGGACGTAATTGACTGCTGAGTGAATCTCGGTTTCCGTACCGAGAAACGACTTCCACTCACCGCGAGCAAAGCACTTGGGAGGACGGCTCCCCTCACATTGGAACCGCGTGAGTGGATGACATTGATGGCGAACGAGCGACCGAGTTGCTTCGCCCTTCAGACGGATCACGACTTGCTCGATCCTCATCGTGTGGCGAACGGTGACCAGGTGGACATGATCGGGCATGATGGCACAGGCCGCGATCCTGAGGTTGATCGACCGGGCCGCTTGAGCAAAGCCCCCTGCGACTGCCAAGGCCTGCTCACCTGTCAGTCGAACCGGGGGATACTTGAGCCTCGCTTTCAGCGCAGCCCGCTCAGTTCCACGAAGTTGTTCTGTTGCGAGTCCTTCGAGAGTGTCGCGGCCCGTAGTCGTGCGTCCTGCCGATCGAAAGAGGTCCCATGCGCCGACAAAGTCGGAGTGCGATCCACGCGGATCGTTCGGCATCCAGAATCCGTACAGACCGAAAATGATGTGATGCGCGAGCACCATGGGTTTTCTCGCCCCAGACTCCGCGGCCCGATGATTGAAAATCGTATCAGCCGTCCCGGATTTGACGAGTTCACGGCAACCCACGCGTGACCGCGCTCCGCTGGCGCGTCGCGGCTAAACGGTCTGCTACAATGCGGCCGTCCCTCACCTGATCCCTCCACTTCCGCTCGTACGGACTCATGAGCGACGCTCCCAGCATGACGACTGACACGGCCCCCGCTCGCCCCTTTGCGCACCTGCACTGCCACACGCACTACTCGCTCCTTGACGGCGCCAGCAAGATCCCGGACCTCGTCAAGAAGGTCAAAGAGCTCGGGATGAACTCGTGCGCCATCACCGACCACGGGAACCTCTACGGCGCGCTCGAGTTCTACACCAAGTGCAAGGACGGAGGCATCAACCCGATCCTCGGCTACGAGGCCTACATCGCCCCGGGCCACCGCACCGACCGCAGCGCCTCGCGGATGAAGGAGGCGTCGTTCCACCTGACGCTCCTCGCCATGAACGAGACCGGGTTCCGGAACATCTCGCGGATGGCGTCGAAGGCCTATCTCGAAGGCTTCTACTACAAGCCGCGTATCGATAAGGAGCTTCTCCAGCAGTACAACGAAGGGGTGATCTGCCTGTCGGGCTGCGCCTCGAGCGAGCTCTCCCGGCTCCTCCTCGGCGGAGAGAAGGAGAAGGCCGAGAACCTCGTCAAATGGTACGTCGACCTGTTCGGCGACCGGTTCTACATGGAGATCCAGGACGGCGGGGTCGAGATCCAGCAGTCGTGCGCCGAGGCGACGATCGAGCTGGCCGACCGGATGGGCCTCCCCCTCGTCGCGACAAACGACGCGCACTATCTCTGCCAGACCGACGCGGCGATGCACGACGTGCTGCTGTGCGTCAACACGAAGGCCCGGGTCTCCGACGAGAACCGGATGAAGATCAACACCGACCAGCTCTTCATCCGTTCTCCCGAGCAGATGTACGCCGCCTTCCCGAACCGGGCCGAGGCGGTGGCGCGGTCGCAGGAGATCGCCAACCGCTGCAACATCGAGCTCGACCTCAAGACCCGGCACTACCCGGTCTTCACCCCGCCCCCGCCGAAGACCGACAAGGAGTACCTCCGCGAAGTCGCCTACGAAGGGCTCAAGTGGCGCTACGGCGAAACCCCCGACCAGAAGTTCGTGGACCGGCTCGAGTTCGAGCTCGGCGTCATCAACAAGATGGGGTACGCCAGCTACTTCCTCATCGTGTGGGACTTCGCGCGGTTCGCACGGGCCAGCGGCATCCCCTGCACCGCCCGTGGATCGGCCTGCGGCGCCATCGTGGCGTACCTGCTGGGGATCAGCGACGTCTGCCCGATCGAGTACGACCTGCTCTTCGAACGGTTCCTCGACCCGAGCCGGACCGAGGCCCCCGATATCGATATGGACTTCTGCCGTGACCGGCGGGAAATGGTCCTCAACTACGTCAAGGAGAAGTACGGCGTCGAAAACGTCGCCCAGATCGGCACGTTCGGCACGCTGAAGGCGAAAGCGGCGATTCGCGACGTCGCCCGCGCCCTGGGGGTCGACCTCAAGCGGGCCGACGAAGTTGCGAAGATGATCCCCGAGACTCTCAACATCAAGATCACGGAGGCGATCGAGGAGAACCCCGAGCTCAAGCAGCAGTACCAGTCCGACCCGCAGACGAAGGAGCTCGTCGACTTCGCGATCGCGATGGAAGGGCTCGCGAAGAGCGCCGGCACGCACGCGGCGGGCGTGGTCATCGCCGACAAGCCGCTCATCGAGTACGTCCCGCTCCAGAAACTCTCGGGGAAGGAGGACATCCTCACGCAGTGGACCGAGGTCGAGAAGGCCGGTCTGCTCAAGATGGACTTCCTCGGTCTGCGGAACCTGTCGATCCTCGACAAGGCGGTGCAGAACGTCAAGAAGCACCGCGGCGTCGACATCGTCCCGAAGGACCTGCCGCTCGACGACAAGGAGACGTTCGCTCTCCTGCAGCGAGGCGAAACGAAGGGGATCTTCCAGCTCGAGTCGGGGGGGATGCGCGATCTTCTCACGAAGATGAAGCCCGACAAGTTCGCGGACATCATCGCGACGTCGGCCCTCTATCGCCCCGGCCCCCTCGAGGGGGGGATGGTCATGACCTACGTGAACGTCAAGCACGGCCGCGAGCCGGTGCCGACCGTTCACCCGATCGTCGACGGCGTCCTGGCCGAGACCTACGGGGTCATGGTCTACCAGGAACAGGTGATGCGGATCCTGAACCGCCTCGGCGGGGTGGAGCTCGCAAAGAGCTACCAGTGCATCAAGGCGATCTCGAAGAAGAAGTACGACATCATCGCCAAGTACAAGGAGCAGTTCCTTGACGGCGCCGAGAAGAACGGGATGCCCCGCCAGCAGGCGGACGACATCTTTTCGCTGATCGAGAAGTTCGCGGGTTACGGGTTCAACAAGTCCCATTCGACGGCCTACGGAGCGATCGCCTACCAGACCGCGTACCTCAAGGCGCACTACCAGCAGGAGTTCATGGCCGCGCTCCTCAGCTGCGGCATGGAGTCGAGCGAGCGGATCGCGGAACACACCGACGACTGCCGCCGGATGGGGATCGAGATCCTTCCGCCGGACGTGAATCAGAGCGGCGTCGAGTTCACCGTCGTCGTCGAAGAAGTCCCGCTGACTCCCGAGGGGGAGGGGAAGTC
>JAEYWB010000157.1 GCA_023429275.1 Planctomycetota bacterium | reverse complement strand
GTGCTCCCCCGTTCCACTTCCTCGCGAAGCGGCGTCAGGCGGTCGGCGGCGAGCTTTCCCGTGACGAACGTCAGTTGCGGCGCCAGGGTGGCGCCGGTCCTCAGGGGGGCTTCCGGCGTCTCCCACTTCACGTCACGGAGTGGGTCGTCCGCGAGGGCCATCTGCAGGTAATAGAGGAGCCCCTGGGCGTCATCCCCCTTGTCGGGGCCGAGATACCTCATCCGGACCGCCTGCTTCTGCGGCGAGACCACGTAGAAGGTGTTGTCGTAATCGTGATCGTCACCACGGAGAACCACCCGGTCGGCGGCGACCCGGCCCTCGGGACGGGGGAGCTTGACGACGCGGCTCTCTCCGGGAGGGAGATAGACCGCGACTTCGTCGGTTCCCGGCTTCGTCTCGTTCCCGTCACTCCAGCGGAGGAAGAACTGGTCGGTCTTCGAACCGGCCGCGCTCGTCACCTTGACCCGCGGCTCGGTCTCTTCTTCTCCCGGCTGGCCGGCGATGAGCTGCAGCGAGGCGTTCGTCGGCTTCTTGTCGACGACAAGGCCGGGAATGACCCGCACGCGCGAGGGCCATTCGAACGCCTGCAGGGCGTCGAGCCGGCTCCCCTTCTGCAGGTCGCTGACGAGCAGAACCTGGGGCTCCAATAGCGACTGCTGGATGTCGCCCGACGCGTCGAGTTCTCCCGCGACCGTCGTCAGCGCGGTCCCGAGGTTTCCGGACTGCCAGGTCGGTTTGAGCTCCTTGAGCCGCGAGCGGATGACATCGAGAGCGACCGAGCGGTCGACCGCGGGATCGGTCTCGAACGGGACGACCGTCTGCAGCTTGTCGCTGAAGACGAAGAGAGCGACGTCGTCGTGCGGGGCGAGTTGCTTCAGCTCGTCTTCCACGCGGGCAGTTGCTTGGGCCCAGAGGTCGCCGCGCTGCATGCTGGCGCTGGAATCGAGGAGAATCGCCACGCGCCGTCGGGGGAGGTCGTTGACCGACAGGAGCGCCGATTCCCGCAGGAAGGGCCGCGTGAAGGCCAACACCAGCAATCCGAGCGCCGCGAGCCGCATGAGCAGCAGAAGGATCTGGTCGAGCCGGCTGCGGCGCGTCAGCCGCGGGGGCGTCGGCGAGAGGAACATCAACGAGCTGAAGAGCTGCTTTCCGCGGGGCGTCCGGCGGATCAGGTGGAACAGCACCGGCAGCGAGAGCGCCGCAAGGCCGATCATATATAGAGGAGCGAGCAGTCCCATCACCCGGCCCCCTTTCCGGCGGCGGGGCGTCCGCTTCCGCCGCGGCGGGCCACCTGCTTCCCGCGGCGCATCCGCGAGTTGAGCAGATCGAACAGTGCGTGCTCGAGCGGCTGGTCGGTCGGCAGATCGTAGAGGTCGATGCCGAGACGGCTCGTGATCTCCTTGAGCATCCGGGCGTGCGCCGCGAACTTCTCCATGTAGCGTTCGCGAACTCCATCCGGATCGACATACAGCTCACGGCCCGGCTCGACATCCTGGAACATTGTCGGATCATGGAACGGGAACGTCAGCTCGGCCGGGTCGAGGACCCGGAGGATCACCACCTCGTGCCCCTGCGACCGGAGGTATCCGAGACGGGTCTCGAGCATGTCGGTCGGGGCGAGCAGGTCGGAGAGGAGCACGACCATCCCCCGCTTCCGAGCCGTCCGGGCGATCTGCTCCAGCGGCACGGCGATATCGGTCGACTGTCCCGCGGGGGCCCGTTCGAGGGCGACGAAAATCCGGTGCAGGTGCCCCGGCCGATGCCGCGCCGGAAGGTAATCGTGCAGGACGTTGTCGAACGTCACGAGGCCGACGCCGTCCCGCTGCTGGCTGAGGAAGTAGGCGATCGTCGCCGCCGCGGTCTTGGCGTAGGCCGCCTTGTCATAGGCCAGCGACCCGTATCCCATCGAGCGGCTGAGGTCGACCAGGAGATAGCAGCGGAGGTTCGTTTCATCCTCGAACCGCTTGAGGTAGTAGCGGTCGCTGCGGGCGAAGAGCTTCCAGTCGAGGTACCGCGGATCGTCCCCGGGCGTGTACTGGCGATACTCGGTGAACTCGACCGAGAAGCCGTGGTACGGGCTGCGGTGCATCCCGCTCAGGAACCCTTCGACGATCAGCCGCGCCCGCAGCTCGAGGTTCCGGATCCGCATCAGCGTCGCAGGGTCGAGAAACCCGGTCGCGCGCGAGGCGGATGATGCGGCGGCGGAGGAGGACAGGGAAGGCATCGATCAGGGCTGCGGTTAAGTCGAATTTGAAACGAAGGAGTTTTCAGTTATCAGCTTCGGACGCTTGGTGTCCCTATTCTCGGTATTGCATCCGGTTCCTCCTTCGGACTGAGAACTGATGACTGATGACTGATGACTAAAAACTCGTCAGGGGGCCGGGACATGCTCGAGGAGCCGCCCGATGACATTGTCGACGGTGACTCCCTCCGCCTCGGCCCGGTAGCCGACGAGGATCCGGTGGCGGAGAGTCGGATGGACGAGGGCGCGGATGTCCTCGACACCCGCGTGGTTGCGTCCCGAGAGAAGCGCCCGGGCCTTCGCCCCGAGGACCATGTACTGGGCGGCCCGGGTTCCTGCCCCCCAGCTCACCCAGTTGGTGATGAAGTCGGGGGTCGACTTCTGCCCCGGCCGGCTGGCGGAGGCGATCCGCACGGCGTAGCGGATGACGTCCTCGGCGATCGGAACGCGCTGGACCACCTCGTGGAACCGCTTGACATCGTCGCCGCTGAAGAGCGGTTCGATCTTCGCCGCGCGGCGGGAAGTCGTCTGCTTCACGACAGCGACTTCATCGTTCTCCGGGAGGTAGTCGATGAGAACATTGAACATGAACCGGTCGAGCTGGGCTTCCGGCAGCGGATAGGTCCCTTCCATCTCGATCGGGTTCTGCGTCGCGAGGACGAAGAACGGCTCTTCCAGCGGATAGCGCGTCCCCGCCACGGTCACCTGGTGTTCCTGCATCGCCTCGAGCAGGGCTGCCTGGGTCTTGGGGGGCGTGCGGTTGATTTCGTCCGCGAGGATGACGTTGCCGAAAATCGGCCCCTTCACGAACTGCATCCGCCGCGAGCCCCCGCTCTCCTGCTCGAGGATCTCGGTGCCGGTGATGTCCGCTGGCATCAGGTCGGGAGTGAACTGGATCCGCTGGAACTTCAGGTGAAACACCTGGGCGATCGAGCGGACAAGAAGCGTCTTCGCCAGCCCCGGCGCCCCGGTGATCAGGCAGTGGCCCCCGGCAAAGAGGCTGATCAGCAGCTGCTCGACGACATCCGCCTGTCCGACGATCGTCTTCGACAGCTCCTCGGCAATCCGCTTGCGCCCGCTGCGGATCTGCTCGACCGTCTTCTGTTCGAGCTCGAATTCATCCAGCTCGCTCGTCGCATCGTTCATCACGCGATTGATCCCCTATCGATGCCGTCCACCTGTTGGAGGCGGTCCTCTGACTGAAAACTGAAAAACTGATGACTGAAAACTTCAGTGCGTCATCGCATAGGTCACGATGTTGATTCCCATCGGGTACGACCACTTCTCCGAAAACTGCGTGAAGTAGCGGGGGT
>JAEYWB010000649.1 GCA_023429275.1 Planctomycetota bacterium | reverse complement strand
CCCCCACCTCCCGGGGCCGCGCTCCGCTCCCCCCCCACGCTCGCCATTCGACGCGGCGAAGCGACGGCCAGCGCGGCGGCCATCGCCCTTTCGACCTGGCCCGACAGCCCTCCCGAAGACGCGGAAGCTGCCCGGCCGCAGGGCTTCAAGCTGCAGGGGGAAGCCCTCCAGCTCGCCGGCTGGGCAACACTGACGCAACCCTCGAGCGGGCCCGCGGTGACCGACGCCATCGGGTGGCGGCTCTTCTGGCGGCATCAGGCCCCGTCGGAAAACTTCGCCGCCGCGACGCCTGCCGCGGGGGCGGGCTGGACGCAGTCCTTCGGCTCCCTGCCGATGGGGACGCTGGCGGCCGATCTGAAAGGGGCCGCCCTCGCCGTCGTGGAAGGGAGCCCCGGAGCGAAGTACGGCGATCTCCCGAGCCCCCCGGAAGGCCTCGGGGCGAACATCGCCGCCTTCTCGGACCGACCGCGGATCCCGGATGCAGTCTCCCGCGCGGCCGATGGAGCCGAGGTCCGCTTCGACCTCAAAAGGGCCGCGACGTTCAACCGCTTCCTCAACAGCGAGTGTCCGGACAACGCACGGGTCATCGCCTTCGGGGCGGGGCTGAAGCTCATCGATCCCGTCTCCATCAAGAACAAGTCGCTGACGATCGTGTTCGAACAGGCGGAAGGGGCTCCGCTGGTGATTCAGCCCCAGTCGAAGAATGGAAACGAGAAGAGCGGCCCCGAGGGACTCTTCACCATCGGTGAAGGGGCGCGGCTCGAACTCGTGAACGGGCGGTTCGAAGTGCTCTTCACCCGAGGCAAGCAGTACCCCAGGCGTCTCGCGCAGGTCTCCGAGAGCAGCCTCGTCCTGACCAACTGCCTGGTCGAAGGGAGCCAGTCTCCCGACGCCCCGTCGCAAAGCCTGGTCCAGATGACGGGCGGCGCAGCGGCTGGCAGCGGTCCGACAAGCTTCCTGGTCTGCCGTCAATCCTTCCTTCGTGGCAAGGGGCCGCTGGTCGAGATCGCGGGGCCGCGGGTTCATGCCCGCTTCGAGAACTCCCTGCTGGTGAGCGCCCGGGACGGCATCGTCCTCACGAGGGACACTTCGAAGGGGATTCTCGATCTGGAATCGGTCACCCTGTCCGCCGGTGAAGCCTCCCTTCGGACCGCCGCCGACAATACGGGTGAACTGAAGCTGTTCGTCTCCGAATCCCTCGTCGTCCCGCCCGCCGCAGGTTCGGCGTCTCTCGTCGTCGACGAGGGAAAAGGGGCCGGAAACCGGATCACGTGGTGGGGTGTCGCCAACGCGTACTCGTCCAGGCTGTCGGACTTCGTCGTTGCGGAGGGGCACCCCGCGGGAAATCAGGAATTCGAACGGGACTGGGTCAACGTCTGGGGGCAGGGGCACGACCTCCGTCCCGCAAACGGCGAAGAGGCGGTTCTGCTGGCCGCGCCACTTGGCAAGCTCTCTGAGCTCAAGCCGGACGCCTTCACGCTGAAGTCAGGCTGCCTGGCCGCAATCTGGAACGAACGCGGCGGCCCGGTCGGAGCAGACGTGGCAGCAGTCGGCCCCCCCGAAGTGGCCAAACCCTCGCCCACCACGCAGCCAAAACCGATGCCAGGCCCCACAAGGAAGCCCGGCATCGGGTTCTGAGGGGATGGCCCCGGGCCTGAGGCCCCAGGAGCTCATGAGCGTTGGGCCGCCCCGGTGCGCGGGACCAGTCCCGGATGCACCACATCAGTTCAGCCGCCACGGATTGCCGCGGGACTATTGCAGCGGAGTCGAGACTTCCAGCAGGTCGACGGCCGGGCGGCGGTTGCAGAAGATCGTTGCCATCCGGCCGTAGGTCCATGTTCCCGGGGCGACGTTCATCAGCCCCGCCAGGCGCGGTCCGAGCTGGAGATGGAGGATCGCTCCCAGGTCGATGTGCCTGAGGACGTTGTGTTCGATCAGCACCCGGCCGAGGGGAATCTGCCCCCGGAGGATCTCGTCCCGGACCGCCTGGGTCACGAACTCGAAATGGAACTGCACGAGTCCGTACTGGACCACCTCGTTCGTCCCTTCGCGGGTGAGGAGGATTTCGCGGCTGTAGGTGTCCCCTTCAAGACGCTGCTGCAGCACCTGCACGGCGACGCGGCAGCGGTGGAACTCCTCCATCGTCACCGTCATGTGGTGCTCATGCACCAGGAGCCGCTTGTAGGGCTCGGGGGTCGTCGAGGAGGGAATGTGCTCCTTGGTCTGGAAGAGCGGCTCGCCGGAGAACAGCGAGGTCAGTTTCTTGAGCTCGTCGATCGGATTCATGTGGCAGGCTGTCGCTCCATTCGAGTTCCGGCTTCTCGAGCGCTGTCATTTCGGCCTTCGGCCACCGCGGGGCTTCACGAGTAGCGGTTTCTTGCCACAGAGGGCACAGAGGACTCAGAGAAGATCATCAGGAGAATCCGCCGAACGGAGGCTCGACCGCTTCGATCCGATCTTCAAAGCCTTCTCTCTGTGTTCTCTGTGACCTCTGTGGCTCAATGCCGTCCAGAATCCGCCCGGAAGCCCGGGGCCCGGCCCCCTACTTCGCGGCGGCGAGCACGGCGTCGTAGTTCGGGTGCGTCGAGATTTCGGGGACGTACTCGACGTGCTTGAGGACGCCGCTCGCATCGACCACGAAGATCGCCCGGGCGAAGCACCGGTCGAGCTTTCCTCCTTCGATCAGCACGCCGTAGTCTTTGCCGAACTTCGCGGTGCGGTGATCGCTGAGGGTGACGACCTTGTCGATCCCTTCCGCTCCGCACCATCTCTTCTGGCCGAATGGAAGGTCGGTGCTGACGACGAGAACGACGGCGTTCTCGAGCCTGGCGGCCTCGTCATTGAACCGCTTCGTCTCGGCGTGGCAGACCGAGGTGTCAAGCGAGGGAATGGTGGCGATGATCCGGGTCTTGCCGGCGCTCGCCGCGAGGGTGACCTCTTCGAGGGCCGTATTCTGCAGGACGAAGTCGGGAGCCTTGTCCCCGACCTTGAGCTCGGTTCCGGCGACCTTCACCGGCTCCCCCTTCAGCGTGATCTTCGGCATCGCAGCATCCTTCGGTCGAAATAGTCCGTCCTGCGCTGTGTCACACTCGCGCCCCGGGACGGAGTCATCCGCCGCGGGGGGCTGGCTCAAGGTCCGAACCGGACGCCAGCGCGTTCCGGCTCATCGGAGGAGCCAGTCCGAGTCGTGACAAGGCACCCCGGCAGTATTGCCACTCGACCCGACGCTGCAAAGTACCACATATAAAGTTCCCGTGAGTCCCGTGTGACGGCAGCGGGACCGTCCAGGGACGGGCGAGCCTGAAACCGAACTCCGTCAAATCAGAGTGGGAGGGTTGGCTTTTCGGGGTGATCCTCCGAAACTCGTGAGGTGGCCTGCCGGCTCGCGCGTCATGCGTCCCGCAGGCCTGTTTTTCGAGCGAGTCGAGCGGAGGGAACGAACGATGGGGACGCAGCCGGTTCTGATCAATGGCGAGTGGCGGGCTTCCCGCGGGACCGAGACGTTTCAGGCGACGAACCC
>JAEYWB010000642.1 GCA_023429275.1 Planctomycetota bacterium | reverse complement strand
CGACAGGACACCGCGCTCCGGAGCAGGTCTGTCACAGAGAACACAGAGCCTCTGAGACCTCTGTGGCAAAACAGTCTTCATTGGTCGAATGGTCCTTCGATGTCTGACGTGCTGACCCGGATCGTCGAACACAAGCGGACGGAGATCGCCGCCGCGAAGGCCCGTGTCCCGGCCGCCGAGCTCGAGTCCCGCCTCGGCTCCGCCCCGCCGGTTCGGGATTTCGTCCATTCGCTTCGCGATCATGGTCCCGTCGGCCTGATCGCCGAGGTCAAGAAGGCGAGCCCCTCCGCAGGCCTGATCCGCGCGGACTTCGACCCGGTCCGGATCGCCCGCGCGTATGCCGAAAGCGGTGCGGCCTGCATCAGCGTCCTCACCGACGAGAAGTTCTTTCAGGGGCATCTCGACTTCCTCACCGCCGTCCGTGCCGAGGTCCCGATCCCGGTCCTGCGGAAGGATTTCATCCTCGATCGCTACCAGATCCTCGAAGGCCGCGTCGCCGGGGCGGACGCGGTTCTCCTCATCGCCGAGTGCCTGACCTACGACGAACTCGCCGACCTCTACCGCTCCACGCGGGAGCTCGGAATGCACGCCCTGATCGAGCTCTACGATCCCGACAACCTGCCGCGCGTTCTCCGGGTCTCTCCCGAGCTTGTTGGTGTGAACAACCGGGACCTGCGGTCGTTCAAGGTCGATCTCGGACATTCGACGACGATCCGGTCGAAGGTTCCGCAGCCGATCCTCTTCGTCAGCGAAAGCGGCATCGAGACCCGCGCGGACGTCGAACGACTTGCCGCGGCGAATGTCGAGGCGATCCTCGTCGGCGAGACTCTGATGCGCTCGCCCGACATCGGAGCCAAGGTCCGCGAGCTGCTGGGGATTTGAATCGGCGCCCCGATTTCATCATCGTGGAGCGAGCAACCGCATCACGCCTTCGAAGTTCCCTCCTCATGAAGTCGCTCGCCCTCTGCCTGGCTCGGTTCTGTTCCTCCGCCTGGGTCGGCGCGGCGGTGCTGTTCGTCGTCGTCGCCATCGGACAGGTCATGTCGAAGCAGTTCGCCTCCGAGGTCACCGACCGACTCGTGGCGCTGCGGTTCCCGCCGTACTACGCGTTCGGGTTCACGCTGATCGGGACCTCCCTCCTCGGCACGCTTCTTGGCGGATCGCGGCTCGGATGCCGCGGCCGACAGGTGGCGGTCATCGTCCTGCTCCTCGCCGCACTCGGCCTGATGGTCGGCGACTACGTCGCGATCTATCAGCCGCTCATCAGGATGATCACTCCGCCGGGGTCGACTCGCCCTCCTGAGTTCGACCGGTACCACCATCTCTCGGAGATCATCAACACCGCGAGCCTTGCCCTTGTTCTGGGAGCGTCTCTGTTCCTGAACTGGCCAGCGAAGCGATGCGGGACTTCTCCGGAACCGGTGACGCTGGAGGGGAATCTGCGCCCCTCGAACGCGGGGTGAACCTCCCTCCGGCTCATTCCCGACGTAATCGATCGAATGAGCTCCCTGCGACATCGCGTTACGGGCGTCGCCAGTCCCCGTAAGCCCTCCGGGCTGCCACTTCACCCTCGCGTCAATTCGCGACCTCGCGTCTCTTTAGTCTTTCTCCCTGGCTCTCGGGAATTGCCTCCGATTCATCGGAGTCCGCCCTCATATTCCTCCGCGTCCTCTTCAAACTGGTTCAGATCCGAATCTTCCCGGGCCGAATGATTGGAAGACGAATCATTCGACGCGGAACCAGTCCGGCATTTTCTGCCGGACGGACCGCGCCGCCGCGAAGAGAAGGACCGGATCGTGGCGCAGACACCCGAAGCGGAGCTTCTCGCGCAGCTGAGGCACGCCAGCCGGCTGCTCGAAGAGATCCTGTGCGAATGCTATTCCCCCCTCGGCATCGGGACGACGCGCGTCGATGTCCTCGAGCTCCTGGCGGGGACGCTGGAATGCTGCTCGCAGTCGCTTCTGGCCCGGCAGCTCGGTCTGTCGGAGTCGACTGTCTGCACGCTGATCGACCGGATGCAGGTCGACGGCCTGCTGGTGCGGCAGCGCTCTGTCACCGACCGCCGTCGTAGCGTTCTGGCGGTCAGCGACCTCGGACTGCGGCTCCTGCAGGATGCCGCCTCCCGCCGTGAGGAGCGGCTCCGCTCCGCCTTCCGCGACTGGACAGCCGCGGAGCAGGGGACCGTCTTCGCCGGTCTGCAGGAGCTGATCGCCACTCTGCAGAAGTCCCTCGAACAAGCCCCGGCCGTCCCCCGCCTCCAGGAGCGTGCCGCGTGAACGGTCCCAACCTCGCCCCTGCTCATCCTCCCGCCAATCCAACGACACCAATGCCCTCCGGTGCTCCGGTTCGCGGCGCTGGCTCTTCCTCCTGGAAGCGTCGGGGCCGCGCGCTCTTCGCGCTGTTTCTCGCTCCGCTGGCCGCCGGTTTCCCCGGCTGCTCCCGCCCCTTCTGGCGGCATCAGGCCGACCTCGACGTCTACGAGGCGGAGATGGAGCGGATCAACGACCCCCGCTGGGCGCTCCCGCGGATCGACATCACGCCCGATCCGGAAAGCCGCTTCTTTGATCCGCACGATCCTGACTTCGCCCCTCTCCCGCCGGACGACTCGGCGGCTCATGCCTACATGCACTGGGTCGACGGCTGGCAGGGTTATAAAGGCTGGCACAAGTTCGGCGACCGGCTGAGTGTCGAGAACCCGCAGTGGCTCGCGCGGTACGGACTCACTCCCGACCAGATCGATCCGCAGACGGGTCGTTACCTGTGCGGACCGCCGAAGATCGAGAAGCTCACGGTTCAGGACGCGATCGAGCTTGCGCAGATCCACAATCGCGAGTACCAGTTCAACATCGAGGACATGTACCTCTCGGCCCTCGACGTCACGTTCGAGCGGTTCCAGTTCGGCGTCCGCTACCTGGGCATCGGCGGGACCGAGCCTCGCGCGGCGGTCACCTCGACAGCCCTTCCGGGACGGGTCGGAAACGTCACGGCGAGCGCGGCGGTCGGCGTCAGCCAGCTGCTGCCGGCCGGCGGACAGTGGGCGGTCGAGCTCGCGAACAACACCGTGTGGCTCTTCAGCGGCGGCAACCAGACGAATTCGGCTTCGGTGCTCTCCTACTCCCTTGTGCAGCCCCTGCTCATCAACGCGGGGCGAAAGCTGGTCCTCGAGAACCTGACGCAGTCGGAGCGGACCCTCCTCTATCAGACTCGCGAGCTCGCCCGGTTCCGGCAGCAGCTCTTCACCGACCTCATGGGAGGCTCGGGAGGTTCGACCGGTTACATCGGCCTTCTGCAGGTCGCCCAGAGCGTTCGCAACGAGGAAGGGAACCTTTACCGCATTCAGCGGCAGGTCGACCTGCTGGAGCAGGGGAACGCCTTCCGTGCACCGACGTCGCGAAGCGATCTTGAGAAGCTCCCGGAGGGATTCGTCGTCCCGGAGAGTCTTCAGGGGAGGCTGACGTACAACGCCGAGCGCAAGCTCCTGAGCTGGTCGGGACCGATGACCGACGAGGAGGAGCAGATCCTCAAGTCCCTCTCGAACGACCCGAACTATCAGGACGCGATCTCAAGCATCATCGTCCTTGTCCGCGGCAACGCCGTGACCCTGGACGTCGTCCAGCTCAAGTCCAGCTACGCGCAGGCGGTGCAGCGGCTCCGCAACCAGCGGCGGGCGTTCCAGGACGCGCTCGACAACTACAAGGTCCAGATCGGCCTTCCTCCCGACATGGAGCTGTCGATCGACGAAACCGCGCTCGACCAGTTTGCGCTCGTTGAGGAAAGCATCCGCGAACTCGAGGTGACGGTCCTCGACTTCATTCCGCAGACGTGGAGCACGCTCGACGAGCCTCCTGACGGCCAACTCCTCCCGCCGGGGCAGGAGCACGTTCCGACCGTCGCGCAGCTTCGCGCGGTGATCGATGCGTACGAAAGACTGATTGAGCGGGTCCGGAGCGAAGGAGTGAATCTCGTTCAGCGGGACCTCGCCCGTCTCCGTCGGGAGCTTCCCGAGCGGCTCAGCCAGATCGTCGAGGAGGCGAACCGCGAGCGGGTGCAGCTCGACGTCGAGCGCGACGAGCGAATCTTCGACGTCACCGTGGCTCAGCTCGGAAAGAGACAGTCCGAGCTCGAGGAATGGCGGAAGCGCCTCGATGCGCCCGAGGTCACAAAGGAGGAACGGGAGGCGATCCGCCTGGAGGTTCTCGACGAACACGAAGACCTCCTGCAGGTGACTCGCAACCTCGGCGGCATATTGGTCGGGGTCCGGGCCGACCTGATCCACGTGCAGCCGTACGAGCTCAGCATGGAGGACAGTGTCGCCTTAGGGGTCGCGAACCGGCTCGACCTGATGAACGCCCGTGCGGCGGTCATGGACGCCCGTCGGCTGATCGAGGTCGCCGCCAACCGGCTGCAGGCCCAGGCAGACGTTGTCCTCGAAGGGGACATCGGGACCTCCGGCGGCAATCGACCCTTCGACTTCCGCCGGGACCGCAGCAGTTACCGGTTCGGGATGCGGTTCACCGCGCCGCTCGATCAGATTCTTGAGCGAAACAACTACCGCGCCACCTTAATTGACTATGAAAGAACCAAACGCGCGTACATGTTGGCTGAAGATACGGTGAAGCAGCAAATCCGGCGCGACTGGCGTCAGCTTCAAGCTCTGCGCGAGAACCTGGAAACCTCGAAGCAGGCTATCCGGATCGGGGCGACCCAGTACGACCTTGCGGTCGATGAAACACTGAGGCAGCGGGCCCCACAGGCCGCCGGAGCCGGTGCGAGGAGTGCCGGGGTCAGCGGTAACAACCTGTTGCAGGCCTTGAACTCGATCCTGAACGCACAGAACTCCCTCATCCAAAACTGGGCTGATTACGAGCGTAACCGGCTCAACATTCATCGCGACATGGGTATCATGGATCTGGGCGAGGACGGCGTGTGGAACGACCGCTTTTACCGGGATCCAGGGATCTTCAAGAATGAGCCAGAACCAGCAGAACTCCTTCCCGACCTCGACTCGGTCGGCGCGTCGTCGCTGGCTGACCCTGTCCCTCTTGGGGATTGGCTTGACGGGCGCCGCGTACGGGATGTCCGTCCGGCCGGCCTGGAAGGAAGCGCTCGGCTCGAAGTGGAGCCAGCTGTCGGAGAAGATCGGTCTGGGGGGTAGGGATCGGAAGGATTTTTCCGATCTTGTCACCGATGTCGCAAGGAGCGGTCCGTTCCTGATCTCGGTGCAGGTCGCCGGCCACGTCGACAGCTCCGGCAACGCGACCCTGACGTGCCTCGTCGAAGGTTCGACGACGATCATCTCGATCATTCCGGAAGGGACGATGGTCAAGAAGGGGGATCTCGTCTGCGAACTGGACAGCTCCGCACTCCGCGAGAAGTACACGCTTCAGGAGATCAAGTCGTCCCAGGCGGACGCGGCCCTCGTCACCGCCGAGAAGGCTCTCGAGATCCTGCTTCGGCAGAACGAGACCGACATCGAAGCGGTCAAGCTCAAGCTCCGACTCGCCGATCTCGACCTCGACAAGTTCGAGAACGGGGAATACCCGAAGTCGGTCAACATGCTTGGCGGCAACGTCGCGATCGCCGAGGAAGACCTGCTCCGCATCAAGGAGGCCTACGAGCTCACGAAGCTCCAGGTCAAGAAGGGAGCCCGGACGCAGAACGACCTGGAGTCGGACCGCATCGGCGTCAAGCAGGCGGAGCTCAAGCTTGCCACCGCCGTCGAGGAGCTCAAGGTCCTCAAGGAGTTCGACTACAACCGCCGCATTGCGGAGCTCAAGGCGAACGCCGAAGAGTTCAAGCGGGAGCTGGAACGAACCAAGATCAAGTGCGAAGCCGCGGTCGTCCAGGCGAACGAGGACATCAAGGCCAAGAGACTGACTGCCGAGGCCGAGAAGTCGCAGCTCGAACGCTGGCAGAAGCAGATCGCCGCCTGCACGATCCGTGCGCCTCAGGACGGCGAAGTGGTCTACGCCAACCTGCAGAGCAGCAGCAGCCGGGGAGGCAGCACGCCGGAGACGATCTCCGAGGGGGCCCAGGTCCGCGAGCGTCAGGCGATCATCAATCTGCCTGACATCACGCAGATGAAAGTCGACTGCCGGATCCACGAATCGCAGATCGCGGCGGTCCGTCGCGGCCTGCCGGTTCGAGTCCGGATGGAAGCCTTCCCCGATCAGCCGTTCAACGGCGTCGTCACTGAAGTCTCGTCGGTCCCGATCACGGGCCGCTGGCCGAACATGGACCTGCGGGAATACGACACCGAGATCAAGCTGACGGACGATATCGAGACGCTCAAGACGCTCCGCCCTGGTCTGACCGCTCAGGTGGAGATCCTCGTCGACAACCGCGAGGATGTCCTTCAGGTTCCGGTTCAGTCGATCGTCTCGGTGGTCGGCAAGCAGTTCGCCTTCGTCCTGACGGAGAACGGCCCCGAGCAGCGGGATCTTTCCGTCGGACAGTCCAACCAGACGCATGTCGAGGTCAAGGGGGGCCTCAAGGCGGGCGAGCGGGTGATCATGAATCCCCGGTCGCGGTTCGTCGAACAGATTGCGGCGATCGAGGCGGAGGCCAACAAGGCGATGGCCAAGAAGGCCGCGGAGATGAAGATCCCCGCCGGCACGCCGACCCCGCCTGTGGCGACGCCGGGAGCCCCGACGCCGCCAGGCGTGACGTCCATCGTACCGGGACCCGGCGGTCCCGCAGTCGCGGGTGGACCGGCCGTCGCAGTCGCCCCCGGCGGCCCGGTCGGCTCACCGAAAGGACCGGGACCAGGCGGGCCGGGTGGAGGAAGTCCGCAGCGCTCCCCGCAGGAGCGGTTCCTGAGCCTCGACAAGAACGGTGACGGCAAGCTCAGCGCCGACGAGGCTCCGGAATTCATGAAGAGCCGTCTGCCCCAGATGGACAAGGACGGCGACGGGGAGGTCTCGCAGTCCGAGTACATCGAGAGCTCGCTTCAGAACGCCCGGAATCGTCCGATGGGGCAGACGCGGGTGCAGTGACGCCGCGCGCAGCCGAGTCAGGGTGGTGGGCAGATGTCTACTCAAGCCGCTTTGCCCGGAGGCTCACAAACGCGGGAGCTCGAGAGGTCCGGCCAATGGATTTCACCGCGGCGTTCCATCGGGCCAACGCTCTGCGCGAAGCTGGTGATCTGGCCGGGTTGAGGCAGCTCTTTCAGTCTGGCGACGCCGGCGTCAAAGCGGGTGTTCTCAACGGACTCACCGGCGAGCCGGGACTCAACCCGGAGATGGGACCCGGAATCGTCGCTTTGGCAATCGAAGGGGCTGGCCACACGTCGCCCGAGGTGCGGCACTGGGCCTGTGTTGTCTTTCAGAATCAGAGCGCGTGGCGCGTTGATGTGGCAACCGCCATTGCGCCGCTGCTCAACCTGCTATCCGATTCAGACTGGGAAGTTCGTCGGATGGCGGCGTTCGCTGTCGGGAATGTCTACAAGCGCCGCTACGACTTTGCTCCGCACTTCTCGGCACTTCACCGGCTGCTGAGCGACCAGAACCATTTTGTCTCCGAAGCGGCAGCGTGGGCCATCTCGAAAATGGCCGCAGCCAGGTACGACATCGGACCCGCGGTTCCTGACTTGTTTGTCCTGCTGGGCAGCGGGCAGGACTCCGACCGTCCTCGAAAGGAGGCCGCCCGGGCACTTTTGCATCATGCCCGGAAGACTTCACAAGCACTCGAGCAGGTGAAGCAGGGCGTCGCCCGAGGGGGACTCGACGCTCGGCGCAAGGAGGTCAAGCGATTCCTGGATCAACTGGACGCTCTCTGATGCCGGCCAGCGGCGAAGAGGAGACGGGGTTCTCGCCGACATAAATCGCCTCAGAGGCCCGCTTCGGTCGCCAGCAGCCGTCTTGCTCCGCGAGATGAGCGAGAAACCATCGACTCTCCGATCGAAAGGTCCTCGTCACGTCAGATGACCGTCCATCGTCCCCTCGTCTCTCTCGCGGAGCGAGAGGACTACTTTTTGCGGACGTACGGCCGCGGCTCGAACTTTTCCGAGAGGGTCGTCTGCGGCAGGCCTGCCTTCGAGGCTCGTGTGTCGATCGGGCCGCCCGCGGCGGCGAAGTCCTGGGCCGGGCGTCGCACGCGTGAATCGGCAGCCAGGACAGGGGCGGAGTCCCGTTCGTAAGCCGGCCGGTCCGCGGACGAGAGGCCCGGGGCCGAGTTCGGGCTGAGCTCGCCCTGCAGGTACTGGAAGAACTTCGGGCTCGCCTGGTTGATCAGGATCACGCGGTCCGGAGTCTGCGGCTTCCCCTTCTGGCGAACGATGACCACGATCTCGGCGTCGTCCGCGGTCACATCGAGTGGACGGGCCGATCCCCCCTGGAACGCGAAGTCCTTCGGCGGCTCGGCGGCCGGGGGGCTCTGTGCGAATGGCGAGCTGGCGGCGTTGCCGGCGTCGCGCGGGAAGGGATCGGAGGAGGCAACTTCGGCGGGAGCTTCGGAGCGGGCCGGTGCCGCGGGGGCCGCCTTCGGCGCGGCGGGAGGTTCGACCTGGGCGACCTGCGTCTCACGGTCCGTATGCAGGTACGCGAATCCCGCCTGCGTCAGGAGATCGTGAATTGCCTGAAGGCCGGCATAGATCCCGCGCTGGGCGCCGGGATCGGCATGGATGCACGCACCGACAAGGCGTCCCTGCGAGTCGAACAGTCCGCCGCCGGAGCGGCCCTGGACCGGAAGGCCCGTGCATTCGATCGTTGCGGCCCCTTCGTACTTGTCGATCGCCGTGACGCGGACCTGTTCGCTCGTCGGAACGGCCCCGCCGCTGCAGCCGATGCAGACCATCGGTTCGCCAACCCGGGGGGCGGCGGACCGTCGGGCCACCGGAGCGGCCGGCAGAATCTGATCCGTGGGGATGGAGATCAGGCCGACGTCGGCGTCGAGATCGTGGCGAATCAGCGTTCCGACCATCGTTCGGGGTTTGTCCCACGGGGCGATGTCGACTTCGATCTTCGCGTCCTCGGTGATGCCGCGGAAGATGTGTCCGCAGGTCATGATGAGAGTGCGGCCCGGGTTGCTTTCAATGATCGTCCCGGAGCCGAGGTTCACCTTGTTGCCGATCCGGACCCGGATGCGGGCGTTCGTCGCGAAGAGATCGGCCGGCTGACCCGACGGTGCTCCGGCGGCAGGATTCTGGCTGAGCTCTTCGCTGCTGCCGCGAACTTCCGGCGGAGCGGTGTTCTTC
>JAEYWB010000507.1 GCA_023429275.1 Planctomycetota bacterium | reverse complement strand
CCGGGTCAGTTTCGATCCGAACCGAACGGACACGAATACGCTCCTGCGGAACCTCCTCGACACGGGCCTGTCGGTGATCGGGTTCACGAAGGACCAGCGGCACCTGAACGAGGCGTTCATGGACCTCACGGAGCGCGGCGTGAGGACTTAAAGAAGTGGGTAGTTGGTAGTGGGCAGTGGGTAGCAATCAGATGGGGCCGCTCACACGAATCCCTTGCTACCCACTGCCCACTACCAACTACCCACTTCTTCAAGTCCTTACACCGCGCTCCGTCAAATCCATGAACGCCTCGTTCAGGTGCCGCTGGTCCTTTGTGAACCCGATCACCGACAGGCCCGTGTCGAGGAGGTTCCGCAGGAGCGTATTCGTGTCCGTTCGGTTCGGATCGAAACTGACCCGGTACTCGAGGCGACCTTCGATCGGCTCCGCCATCAGCACTCCCTGCAGGCCCTTGAGGCGCTCGACCGTCCCTTCGCCCGCCCCGTCGAGACGAATGCGGTAGGTCGGATGCTCGGTGTGGTTCTCGAGCAGGCCTTCCATCGCGCCGCTGTACTTCGTCTTGCCGCGGTCGATGATCGTCACGCTGTCGCACAGCTCCGCGAGCTCGCTCAGGATGTGGCTGCTGATAAAGATCGTTTTCCCCATCCGCCGCAGCTCGCGGAGGATCTCCATCAGCTCGATCCGGGCGCGGGGGTCGAGGCCCGAAGCGGGTTCGTCGAGCAGGAGGAGATCGGGGTCGTTGACGAGCACGCGGGCCAGGCCGACCCGCTGCTGCATCCCGCGCGACAGACCCTGGATCAGGTCGTCCTTCCGCCCTTCCATGTCGGTCAGGGCGAGGACGTCCCCGACGATCCGGGTCCGCTGGCTGAGCGTGTAGCCGTAGGCGGCTCCGAAGAAGTCGAGGTACTCGTACACCGTCATCTGCCGGTACATGCTGAAGTGGTCGGGCATGTAACCGATCTTCCGGCGGATCGCCTTCACGTCGCGGACGACGCTCTGGCCGAAGACCCGGATCGAGCCCCGCTGCGGACGGAGCAGCGTGCAGATGAGCTTCAGCGTCGTCGTCTTCCCCGCCCCGTTCGGCCCGACGAAGCCATGCAGCGACTTCGGCATCACCCGAAAGGAGATGCCGTCGAGCGCCCGGTGCTTCTTGAACAGGTGCGTGACGTTCTGCACGTCGATCGCCGCGGCATCGCCCGCGGCGTCGGCTGTCGTCTCGGACGAGGTGGAGGAGAGCTTGTTATCGATCATGAATGGTTCCGCGAAAACTCATTTCTCTTCGAGCCGGAGATCAAACCGGTAGAGAATCCGCCCCTGCTGACGGACCTCGGAAGGAAGCTGTGCGTAGAGTTCTTTCGGCAAGTCCGCCGGCAGGTAGACTCGCGCCATGCCGGAGGGGAGAGGAGACCGTTCTCCTGCCTGCCCCTCATATTGGGAGATGCCGAGGTCGGAAAGGATGGCCGGCACGACGCACTCGTCGAGCAACTGTTGTGTCGCCTTCCCGCTCTGCTGGTTGTAATTGTGACTGTAGTAACCGCGGTTCTGAGTGAGCTGAGAAAGATCGGTCGTGCCGGAACTCATGACGACCCGCGAGCCGTTCAGAACAAGAGGAGCGGCCTGGTCCTCCCAGACGACGTATCCGCCGGGCCGGAGAGCCCCCGTCAGCTCGGGCGAGACTTCGAATTCGAGCGACTGAAGCTTCTCGGTCCCCTTTGTCTTGAGAGACGTGACGTTCAACCCGAGCGCAGGGGCGGTGGCGACTCCGCCGCATACGAAGGTCCGCGACGAGAACGGAGGGACCTCGGTCTCGAACTCCGCATCGGGGCGATTGATGGCAAACCCGCGGACGGGGTCGTCCGTGGAGCCGGCTCCGTAGACCGTTCCCACGGTCCCGTGCTTGACCTTGTACATCCCGCCATCGGTCACAAACAGGCTGTTCCACTGCTTGACGTCGTACCGTCTCCCACCGAGGTCCCGGGCGATCGCCAGGGCGGACATCGTCATCTCTTCGCCGTAGCCCCGCTTTCCGATCCACTTGAAAGCGGTGCTGAAGAGGAACACCGCTCCGAGGATCAGGCCGTAGGTGATGCGGTAGTCCGCCTTCCGCCCCCCGACCAGCCAGCAGCCCGGGAAGATCACGAGCAGATAGAGGAATGCCAGCAGCCAGATCAGCCCCCACTGGTGTTCAGGGCGGGAGAGGCTCCGCATGTTGGCATAGATCTGCGACGTGTAAGACCCGTAGTACCCCCCCTGGTAATTGTTATTCTCGCGCGAGAGCTCGGGGTGATGGTTGAGAATCTTCTCGCCGCGAGTCGTCCGAACGTCGGCATGCCGGCGGACGGTTCCCGCTCCAACAGTGAACTCCTGGCTCGGCTCATTGAGAGGGGCCAGGAGGCCGGTGAACGCGACTGGCCCGCCGGTCGGCTGCTCGAGCAGGTGAAGCGTCCCTCCCTCGTGCAGCCAGTCCAGGAACGCCTGCTGGCGGAATTCGTCCCAGTCCGGAACGTGGTCGAGCACGGCCGCCTTGAGCCCCTCCGTCCCGACGACGGACGTCGGAAAGCTCGCCTCATCGAAGGCGGGGATACGGCTGACGGGAGGGGCGATCCGCTGGGTCTCCCGCAGATAGACCAGGGCCCCCATATTCATCCCCCGGTACATTCCGGGCTCATCGAAGGTGACCGGCTTCTCCGGCCATCCCTGCTTGGGACGCCACTGCAGGGAGATCGAGGGGGAGGTCTCCTCCAGGTAGACGACGAACTGAACGGTGCGATGTCCGCGGGGTTCAATCGCGAGGCGCTGCATGATCGGGATGTCGACCGTTCCGATCCCGACATTCTGTGACAGGACGAGAACCCCTTCGGCCAACTTGTCGTCGGCGTTGAACACCTCGACCGTGAAG
>JAEYWB010000493.1 GCA_023429275.1 Planctomycetota bacterium | reverse complement strand
AGACAGGAGATCACGGCCGATGGGCCCGGCGCGGATGTCGGCGTGGAAGGTTCAGCCATGACTCAGACCTCCGGCATACCCGACGAGAGGGCCCCAGGGGGAAACATCCGGGCGCGACCCCGCCCTGTCGAATGATCCCTGCAGATCGCGCGACCTCAAGCGGGCCCGGGTTCCGGCTTCTCGGTCCCCTTGCCGGCGCCGGCACAGAGCTCCTCGCGGACAATATTCATGTCCCGCGGAGCGTCGATGCCGATCTTCACGGTGTTCGGACCGATGCGGACGATCGTGATGGCGATATCGTCGCCAATCAGGATTCTCTCTCCAGCCTTGCGTGACAGCACGAGCATGGCCAACCCCTTTCCTTGACGGGGAGTGCCGCGATCGACTCCGGAGAACATGCCGACCGAAAACGCGGGTCGTTCACGTGTTCTCTGGATGGATCGGGCACCATCCATTGGGCAGTCGTCATTCTTCGGCCGCCTGACCCATCAGGCGACCCAAAATCAGTTTGACTGCGTAATCAAAAAGATAACGGCCGCCCACCCGAATTGCCAGACCAGACCACCCAACCCTCACGGACCAAGCCTGCACAAAAAACAGGCACCCCAAGGCTGCTGCAAAATCGGGCACCGCCCAGGCCACACGTGCAACTCGTGTGCACATGAGGCACTGGCAAGCGGCAGCTTTGGCCGGATTTCACTACCCTGCCCCCATGACATCGGCTCCGAACTTCCGTCCTAACTACCTGAGGGTGTGGCTCACCTTTCTCCGGAACTCATTCGCTCGCGAATTGTCGTTCCGGGGAAATTTCCTCATCGAGCTCTTCACGCACGCCTTCTGGATTACCTCCCAGGTCCTCCTGTTCGAGATCATCTACGCGAAGACGCCCGGGGTCGCCGGCTGGACACGCGAGCAGTACATGGGCTTCATGGGGACGGGGCTCCTCATCAATGCCCTGGTCGAATTCTTCTTCATGCCCAACTGCGCCAACTTCAGCGAGCTGGTTCGGTCGGGGAACCTCGACTTCGCCCTCCTCAAGCCGATCGACACCCAGTTCCTGGTCTCTCTCCAGACGGTCGACCTGGGAGTCATCTCGGAGGTTGCCGGGGCCGCCCTGCTGCTCGGGTACTCGGTCGCCCACGCCGCCGCGCCGGTGACGGCGATGCAGGTCGGCCTCTTCCTGCTGCTCGTCGTGATTTCAGTCGCGTTCTACTACAGCCTGATGATCGCGCTCGCGGCGACGGCGATCTGGCTCGGCCGAAACCAGAGCGTCTACGAGTTCTGGTTCTACATCACTGTCTTCGGGCGGTATCCGGCGAACATCTACCGCCAGAGGCCGGTCGGCCAGATGATCTGGTTCGGCTTCTCATTTCTCATCCCGATCCTCGTCGTGGTGACCGTTCCGGCGCAGGTCCTCCTCGGGAAGGTTCTCGAGCCGAACCGGTGGATCCTTGTGGTCGGCCCGATCGCGGCGCTCGCCGGGCTGTTCGTCTCCCGGCAGATCTTTCACCGGGCGCTCGCGAGCTACCGCAGCGCGAGCAGCTGAGCGATCCCGGAACGGTTTCGCGGTAGCGCGCGAACGACACGCGACATGGGCCGAGGCAGTCCTGGCGACGCTTGAACCGCGCTCCGCTGCGCGTCGCGGTGAAACGGTCCTGCTGGCTGCGACGCGCGACGTTCCCCCGAACGCTGACCGGTCAGCGTTGTCCCGCCCCGTCCGGGCTCGTCATACTCCGCCGACTTTTTTCGCGACTTCTTTCGACGGAATGGGGCACGATGCCAGACGTATCTGATCCGGCCACGAGATCCCCCGGGGACGATGCTCCTCCTGCCGCATCCGGCGAAGTGAAGCCCCCGCGTGCGAAGCGGCCGCTGTTCGTGCGGATCCTGATCGGCCTGCTGATCGGCGTCGCCATCGGACAGATCTTCGGGCGCGATCCGATTCTCTTCGGCTGGAACTATGAGGACAACAAGACCCTCGCAGGCCTTTACGTCCAGTTCCTGACGACGCTGGCGACGCCGCTGATTTTCTTCGCGATCGTCGAGGCGTTCGTCCAGACTCCGCTGACCGGCCGGCAGGGGTTGAAGATGTTCCTGATCTGCGCGGCGAACATCGCCGTCGCCTTTGTGATCGGGCTGACGATCCTCAACGTCTTCCAGCCGGGCAAACAGTGGAGCAGGGACTTCGCCGAACGGGCGGACGCAATCGCCCGGTCCGGCCCCTCCGAGGGCCGGCCGGTGGCGGGACCGAAGGGGAAGGACATCGCCGAGAAGGCGTCGAAAACCTCTCTCTCGCCGCTCGCCCTGCTCAAGTCGTACGTCCCGACGAGTATCGCCCAGCCGTTCGCCGAGAACATGGTCCTCACGGTCGCCGTCCTGGCGATCCTGGTCGGAGCGGCGATGCGCTCTCTCCAGCATGCCGGCGACGCGGAGACCGTGGCGGCGATTGCGGCCTTCGCCCGGCTGATCGTCGCCTCCTACCAGATCGTGCTCAGGATTCTCCTCGGCCTGATCGAGCTCGCCCCGTACGCCATCTGCCTGGCGGTCGCGGCGGCAGTCGGCGAGTCGGGTCTGGCGGTTTTCCGCACGCTTGGCGTCTATGTCGCCACGGTCATCTCGGCCCTCGCGCTGCACTCCCTCGTTTACTACCCGCTCAGCGCGTGGTGGATCGGAGGGAAATCGCCGCGGGTCTACTTCGGCGAGGGATTGCAGGCGATCCTGACGGGGCTGTCGATCAACAGCAGTCTCGCGACGGTCCCGAAGACGCTCGACGCCCTTCGCCGGATGGGGGTCAGCGAATCCTCGGCCCGCCTTTCCGCCTGCGTCGGGACGAACTTCAACAACGACGGAATCACGCTCTACGAGGCGATCACCGCCCTGTTTATCGCCCAGGCGATCGGCATGGGGATGAACCTGATGGAGCAGGTCGTGATCCTTGCGGCGACGCTGGCGGGAAGCATGGGGATCGCCGGTATCCCGAACTCGGGACTCATCATCCTCGCTCTCGTCCTCAAGGCGGCCAAGCTGCCGGACGAGGCGATCCAGATGGCGATCCCGCTCGTCTACAGCGTCGACGTGATCCACGGCCGGCTGCTCGGCGGTCAACGTCATGGGAGACCTGCAGGTCGCGATCCTGCTCGACCGGACCGAGAACGCCGGGAGGCCGGCGCCGATCGCGGGATCCTGATCCAGGGCGAATCCGCACCGGGGCGGGAGTTCTGTTGAAGTTTCGTCATGTGGGGCGAAAGGGCCCCGGAGGGTCGCGACGGTTCCGTCAACGCCTCTGGAACGGCAGGCACAGGCGGCAGAGTCGAAGGGCCGGGGCCGCTGACTCGCTGCGGAATTCCGTCCTCTCCGGTCCGATCGCGTGTCACACTTCGTTCGCGGATTTGCGGAAGACTGGCGCGCTCGCCATTCGAATCGGATCGTTCCAACCCGGGATGACGGTATGTCGCAGCGGTGGACTCTCGCTTTGTGCCTGTTCCTCGGCTTCGTTTCCATCGCCACAGCCGAGGACGAGTTCGAGCCCTGGCTCTACTTCGAGGGAGATATCTTCCCGAGCATGATCATCTCGACGGCGACGATCGAGTGGAGCGACGAGGAAGAGGAAGAGGTCGGCGAGGACGAGATCCCCATCCTCGGAGACAAGAACGCCTACTTCGGCGTCGTCCTCTCCGACATCGAGGAGGGTTCGGAGATCCGCGTCGAGATTTCCGGAGCGGGCTTCCTCAAGCCTTCCGTCTACAACGTGACGGCCGACCAGGATTACGACGAAGTGATCGTCGCCCCCAAGGGGGTGTTCGACTTCGACGCCCTGCACAAGGTCCGCCAGCAGCGGCCGGTCAACCTGGTGATGAAGGTGACGGTCGACGAAGAGGTTCTCGGAGTCCAGACCAAGACCCTCACG
>JAEYWB010000478.1 GCA_023429275.1 Planctomycetota bacterium | reverse complement strand
GACTTCCACGAGCGAGTCCGGAACTGTCCAGTGGAGGTAGTAGCTGGCCCACCCCTTCTGGTCGACAAATTCGATCTTGATCGGGACCGGCTCGTTCGCCGTCAGGTCGACGTACGCGGTCTCCAGCTTTCGACCGTGGGCCTGGATGACCGGCTTCTCGTCGATCCACAGCCGGAGGCTGTCGTCGGCCAGGCAGGTGAACTTGTACTTGCCGGTCTTCGGCGGGACGAGAAAGCCGTTGTACCGTGCGCAGAGGTCGGTCGGCGTCTCCCACAGGGGAGCGCCCTCCCCCCAGATCAGTTCCGTTCGCCCGGCCGTTCCGGTTCCGAACTTTCGCCGGAAGGCTTTGTCGAAGTACTCCGCCGCGAGCCCCGTCCTCGGGAGGCTCGACTTCGTCGTCTTCATCTTCGCCGAGGCCTCGTCCCGGAACAGCACCTCCCGCGGCACGACCCCCATGTGCGGGCTGTCGATGTGCTGCCACAGGAGAGCGACATACGCCGGGCCTCCCGCCTCGAAGTACTCCACCCGGATCTCGTGCGGCTCGTCCTTGAACTCGACCGAGCAATCGGTCACGCGCGAGCCGACGACGAACCGGTCCATGACCTTCTCGCCATCGATCCAGAGCCGGATCCCGTCGTCGACGATCGCGTACAGCTTGTAGCGCCCCTCCCGCGGAGGCTTGATCCAGCCTGACCAGCGGATGGAGAAGCTGTCGGCCGGAACCCCTTCGAGCGGTGTTGCTTCCCCCCAGTTCGACTCGATGTTGGGATCGACGCCGTCATCCACCAGGACGTCGAACCGTCGGCCGGCATAGATCTCCCGCTTGAGGCCGTACGCCGGCGCCGGGCGGTCCTGCGCGAGCAAAGAAGACGCCAGAAGGCTGGCCGCGACGATCGCCGCTGCGCCGCGCATTGGAACTCCGGGAGTCATGATTCCGCCTGCCCGCTCGGCCCCGGCCGCAAAGGAAATGTCAGACCAGTTCGGTGATGACCTGCCGCTGTTCCACGAGGAACTGCGGCCGGCCGTTGTTGTCGAGGAGCTGCACAGCGTCGGGATCGATCCCGAGCTGGTGATAGACGGTCGCGAACACCTGCTGAATGTGGACCGGCCGTTCGATCGCCCGCTCGCCGTTGCGGCTCGTCGCCCCGATCGCCTGTCCCGTTCTCAGCCCCCCGCCCGCGAGAACGAAAAAGCTCGCCTGCGGCCAGTGGTCCCGTCCGGCGCCGCCGTTGATCCGCGGCGTCCGCCCGAACTCACCTGACATCATGATGATCGTATCGGCCAGCCGCCCGGACGACTGGAGGTCGTCGATCAGGGCCGAGAGAGCGACGTCGAGCGGAGGAAGCTGTCGCCGCATCGACTGGAAGTTCTGGCTGTGGGTGTCCCAGCCTCCCCAGGAGAACGAGACGTTCCGGACTCCCGCCTCGATCAGCCGCCGGGCGAGGATGAAGCGTTCGTTGTCGCGATGCTTCTTCGCTCCGTAGCGATCGATCGCCTCGGCCGATTCCTTCTTCAGGTCGAGCGCCTCCGCGATCCGGCCGGACGTGATGATGCCGACAGCCCGCTGGGAGAAGCTGTCCATCGCCTCGATCGCGCCGGTGCGGTCCATTTCGCGGCGGAGCGTGTCGAGGCTCCCGAGCAGCTCCTGGCGGTCGCTGAAGCGGGTCTCGGTCATCCGGTCTCCGAGCTTCAGGTTTCGCTGCGCTCCGTCGGGCCGGTAGGCGCCATGCACCTGCCCGAGAAAGCCAGGCTTCGTCCATCCGGTGAGGTCGACGGTCGTCGGCGCGACGCCCGCCGCCGTCTCACTGGCAGGGCCCCAGACGCGGGACATCACCGAGCCGAGTCCCGGCCGTCCCCCCTGGTTGCGGAGATCATTCACCGACCAGCCGGAGTCGGACTGCGACGGGTTGTGTTCGTCCTTGACGCCGGTGAGGGAGCGGATGACGGCGATCTTGTCGCCGTGCGACGCGAGCCTCGGCAGCAGTTCGCAGATCTCGAGGCCGGCGGCCTTCGTTACGATCGGGGAGAACTCTCCCCGGAACTCCCGGGCGGCGCGGGGCTTGAGATCGAACGTGTCGAGGTGTGTCGGCCCGCCCGAAAGATAGATATTGATGACCGATTTGCCGGTCGCCGCGGCTCCGGCCCGGGCCTCTGCTTCCAGGAGCCCGGCCAGGGTCAGCCCGCCGACCGCGAGTGATCCGATCCTGAGAAAATCGCGTCGCGAAACACCGTCACAGAACGAACGCCGCTGGCCGACAAAAGTGAGCATGAGCGAAGCTCCCTTGAAGTTGCCGCAGTTTCACGGATCAGCAATCTCCGATCAGAGTATCGTTCCCGGGTCCCCGGGCAAAGCACATTCTGGAAAGCGGCCTTTCGATCGGCTTGACGCCACGAGCAACGAACCGGTGCCAGGCCGGGCAGGGAA
Source organism: Planctomycetota bacterium (assembly GCA_023429275.1). Taxonomy (GTDB): domain Bacteria; phylum Planctomycetota; class Planctomycetia; order Planctomycetales; family Planctomycetaceae; genus Planctomyces_A. Next base: position 3,379 of record JAEYWB010000478.1, on the reverse strand, counting down.
GGTCGAGGGGTTCACCTCTCGCGAGCAGCCCTTGTCGGCCGCTCGAGCTTCGCTCCGGGCCGAGTGTTCGGCGGATCGATCGTCCGACAAGCGACCTGAAATGGCCGTCTTACGGAGCGGACGGTGTCGCGTCTTCCAGGGGCTCCGTCAGCCGGTGAGTCGGCACGGGCCGGCCGGGACGGAAGCTCTGGATCGAGACGATTCCCGCCTCTGCGCCGAGCTTCGCGCAGGCCGCCTGGACCACCTGCCGGACCAACTCCGAAAGCCGGTCGGGGTCGATCGCCACGCGGGCGTTGACGACGAGCTGCGCGTCCTTGACATTCGAGCTCGACGGCAGCGACAGCTCGGGCTCCGTGAAGCTGCTGACGAGGTTCGCGACCCCGTAGAACCCTTCCCACAGGCCGATCGCCTTGAGGTGGGCGGTCTCGGCCTCTTCCTTCGCCAGCTCCTCCTTGAGACCGGCCACGATCGACAGCAGGAGGTCGTCGAGCGAAAAGCTCTCTCCCGTGCTGCTGCGGACCGTGATGTTGCTGTTCAGCCAGCCGAGCTCCGCCTCTCCTTCAGCGTAGAGGTCGTAGTCGAGCTCCATGACGCGTCGGCCGAAGCTTCCCGACTGAGCGAGGAAGTCGAGATAGGCGTCAAACCCTTCCCCCGTCTTTGCGGAGCCCCGCAGAACCGGTCTCCCCGGGAACCGGCTCGAGAGGAGATCGGTCAGCTCCTGGACCTGTCCCGGCTGGAGCTCGTCGATCCGGTTGATGACGACGAAGTCCGCCTCTTCGATCTGTTTCTCGAAGATGTACGCCGCCTTGGGGGAAAACCCCGACTTCTCCGGCGTTCCCCCCTCGGGCCCTTTCAGGATCCGCAGGCCATGGCTCGGCTTGATGATGACGCCGTAAGGCCGCATCAGGAGGGGCTGCCGGTACACCTCGACGAGCGGGCGGATGACCGTCGCCACGAGGTCGGTGCAGCTCCCGACCGGCTCCGCGAGGATGACGTCGGGCCGTTCGCCCGCGCTGAGCTTCTCGACCGTGGAGGTCAGTTCGTTGAAGTTGCAGCAGAAACAGGCCCCGGCCACTTCGCCGACATGGTACCCCTGCTGCTGGAGACTGTGGGTGTCGACGAGGTCGTTCGTCTGGTCGTTCGTGACGATCGCCACCTTCCGTCCCTGGCCGACAAAGTGCCTGGCCAGTCGAGCGACCGTCGTCGTCTTCCCCGCACCGAGGAACCCGCCGACGAGGATGAATTCAGGGGCGGAAGAAGTCATGAGGCTGGGAGGGCGCAAGGGGTGAGGAGGTCTTTTTCGGGGAATCGCGGTCTGGGCGACAGGCCGGAAAAATCCTGTTAAAGTGCGTGACGCCGAAAACTCTAAGACCGGTTTGACGAACCGGCAAGGAATGCTCCGAGGGGGCGGGTTTCCTCTCGACAAGCCGGTCCGCCTGAGTAGCATCGGCTGGTGCAATTTCAGGGAGCGAAGCTCATGGCTGAACTGTCTCCGGACGAATGTGCGACACAACTGCGGGTCCTGTGTGAGCCGGAGCGACTGCGCATCCTGGAGTTGCTGCTGGCCGGACCGCAATCGGTCTCGGCGATCGCGGAATCGATCAACGCCAGCGTCGCCCTGACCTCACACCATCTTTCCGTGCTCAAGCGGGAAGGTTACGTCCAGGCGACGAAGTCGGGACGGCAGGTGATCTACGAGGTCATGAAGGACAAGATCGTCCAGACCGGAAAGCATAAGCCGCGAGTGATGCTTGGCTGCTGCGAGCTTCAGTTTCCCGCCTGACTTCGCGCGAGCTCAGCTGGCTTCCGCGCAGGTCCCTCCGACGGGGAATCGATCGGGTTCCTGGCCGGCCCGAATCACGATGGCGTCGCCGGAGGCTCTCGAGCCTTGCCGCGAGCCGATCACGCCGAGAATCGCCGCCAGCGGCACGACCGCGACGAAGAGGACGCAGGTCATCCCGATCACGAGGACGAGCCCGAGGCTCGCGAGCCCGCGGTGCGATGAGATGAGCAGGCTTCCGAAACCCGCCATCGTCGTCGTCGACGTCATCAGCAGAGAGCGTAGCGTGCTTCCCGAAAGGGCGTACTGTCCCGCCTTCTGCTCGCGGAAGTCGTGAACGAGCAGGACGCCGTAGTCGACTCCGATCCCCAGCAGGAGCGGCAGCACGATCATGTTGGCGGGATTGAACTCCATCCCGGTCAATCCCATGACGCCGGCCAGCATTGCTCCTCCGACGACAGCAGGCGTCATCGCCAGCGCCACGAGGCCGGCGTTTCGGAGGTCGAAGAGGGCCGCGACGGCAATCGCGACGCAGACCGCCGGGATGGCCAGCGTCCCGAGGGTGTCGAAGAACACGCTCTCCCCGGGGGAGACCCAGAAGGCGAAGCCCCCGACGGCGGCCGGTGCGAGGATCATCGCGAGCCGCGGCATCGGACGCAGAAGATCGAGCAGCAGGAGCACGACCACCACCGCCAGCGAGTAGACCGCGGCGGCCTGGTAACTGTGCCGGATCTGCGCGGCCGCCTCGTAGTTCTGCAGCGGGGTCCCGGTCACCTCGGGGTCGACCGATCGAACCTCGGCCACGAAGCGGGCCAGCGGCTCTCCCTCCCAGACCTGCTCCTTCGGGAAGACCCTCAGCAGCCACTCTCCCCCCCCTTTTTCCTGCGAGGCCACAAATCGGGTGCGGAGCCCTGACGGGAGGTCGGCCGCGGTGACGGGAGCGGGGTCCGAAACCAGGAGGAGCTGCCGGAACTGCTCATGAAGAGAGGCGAGCATCCCGAGCTGATAGCCGTTGAGGATCGCGACCTGCCGGTCGACCGGAAGCGCCGTCAGCCCATCGAGAAATCGATCGAGCGCCGCCGCCGCGGCTTTGGCGGCGGGCTCCGGACGCTGTGAGAGCGTTTCGTACAGCCGCTCCAGGCTCGTCCCCGCTGTCTTCGGATCGACGACCGGCATCTGCGAATAGGGGGTCAACCCCGCCAGCCGGGCGTGGATCGCCTGCACGAGCAGCTGCGTCTCGCTCGCCGGATACCTCGGGACCATCGAGGCGATCTCCTCGACCCTGCCGACGCTCGGCAGGCCCCGGAACAGTTTCGCGAGCCGCCGCGCCTCCGCCGGGCTCGGTGCGAGCGACACCGCATAGAGGAGCGAATTGTCCGACTCGCGGAAGAGCCGCTCCTGCAGCTCGACCGATTCGACGCCGCGGGCCTGCATGTTGAGAAGGTTGCCGTCGTACCCGACGCGCGGACGGGGGAGGCCACCCGACCAGTCGAAGGCGAATGCCGCCAGGCCGGCGCACACCAGGCATCCCGCGAGGGCGAGCGGGCGGAGAAGCCCGCGGATGGGCCACTGTCGCGTCGTCGGTCGTGCGCTCCGCGT
>JAEYWB010000125.1 GCA_023429275.1 Planctomycetota bacterium | reverse complement strand
GCTCGGGAATTATGAGGTCCTTCGGGAGATCGGGCGCGGAGGGATGGGGGTCGTCTACGAGGCGGTCCAGAAGTCCCTCCACCGAACCGTCGCCCTCAAGATGGTTCTCCATCCCGACCTCGCGGGGCCCGACGCGACGTCACGGCTCAAGGCGGAGGCGGCGGCCGTCGCGCAGCTCGATCATCCGAACATCGTGTCGGTGTACGAGGTCGGCCAGGACGAGCAGGGGCGGACCTACTTCTCGATGCAGTACATCGAGGGGACGACGCTCGCCGCCCGGCTGCAGTCGGGTCCCCACCCCACGCGGCCGGCGGCGGAGCTCCTCGTGCCGGTCTGCCGCGCGGTCGCTCACGCGCATCGCAAAGGGGTCGTTCACCGGGACCTCAAGCCCTCCAACATCCTGATCGATCTCCAGGGGCGGCCGTACGTCACCGACTTCGGTCTCGCGAAGCAGGTCGCGATCGACTCGGCTGACGCCCAGACGGCGTCGCTGCGTCGAACAGCTCTCACAAGATCGGGAGCGATCCTCGGAACGCCGGGCTACATGGCTCCCGAGCAGGCCTCTTCGCCCGGGCTGCTTCCGACACCCGCCGCCGACGTCTATTCGCTCGGGGCGGTGCTCTACGCGACGCTGACCGGCCGGCCGCCGATCCAGGCCGCTTCGCCCGTCGACGCGATCCTCCAGCTCCTCGAGCAGGAGCCGCCGCCGCCGCGGCTGCTGAATCCCGCGATCGACCCAGACTTGGAGATGATCGTTCTCAAGTCGCTACAGAAGCCGACCGACCTGCGGTACGCGACGGCCGACGACCTCGCGAACGACCTCGAGGCGTACCTCAAGAACGAGCCGATCCAGGCGCGGTCGTCGCGGTTCACAGACGTCCTCAGCCGGGTCTTCCGGCCGACGCACCACGCCGTCGTGCTCCGCAACTGGGGGCAGCTCTGGATGTGGCATGCCCTCGTGCTGTGGACGTTGTGCGTCGCGACGAACATCCTTCAGGTCCAGGGGGTCACGTCGCGACTTCCGTATCTCGCCCTCTGGACGATGGGCCTGGGGACCTGGGCCGTCGCCTTCTGGGGGCTGCGGCACCGCGCGGGTCCGGTGACCTTCGTCGAGCGGCAGATCGCCCACATCTGGGCGGCGAGCATGGCGAGCTCGACCCTCCTCTTCGCCATCGAGGCCCTCCTGGGCTTGCCGGTCCTCAAGCTCTCCCCCGTCCTGGGGATCATCAGTGCGGCGGTCTTCGTGGCGAAGGCGGGGATCCTCTCGGGAGAGTTCTACATCCAGGCGGCCGCGCTCTTCGCGACCTCGCTCGTCATGGCGGCGATCCCGACCTGGGGACTGACGATCTTCGGGACGATCACCGCCCTCTGCTTCCTGATCCCCGGCTGGCGGCTGCACCGGCAGGTGAGGCGGCCCTGACGCCGCGAGCGCGTGGCCGGGGCGACACTGGTACGATGCCGATCCGGCCCGGTGCGCCCTGCGAAAGTCGTCATTCGCCCTGCGAAAGGAGACGTTCGATCGGCTCCGCGCGGAGTAGGCTCTCCGGGGCCAGTCTGCACCGGTGGCTCTCGACTCTCTGATGCGGCCTCATCGAACTGTAACACCAGCGCACAGCCCCGTATGAGACGGAGGACCACGGCGGGAGGGCTGTTGTTCGCAATCGGACCGTCCCCGGGATCTCGCAAAATGATACGGCACTAAAGGGAGCAACTGGATGATCCGCATCAAAACACGACACAGTCGATCCATGACAGGAGGATTCCTCGGTGTCCTGCTGGGGATTCTCGTCGGTGGCCTGGCCGCGGCGGACGATTCGGTCTGCCCGCTCGATACAGAGCCGATGGTCCCCCGGTTCGACGGACTCGGGACGCACCGGCGGACGGTCACGACCCGCTCGGCCGACGCACAGGTCTATTTCAACCAGGGACTGGCGTTCCTGTACGCCTTCAATCACGACGAGGCGATCCGCTCGTTCAAAGAGGCCGCGCGGCTCGATCCCGAGTGCGGCATGGCCTGGTGGGGAATCTCGGTCGCCAGCGGCCCGCACATCAACAATCCGTTCATGCCCCCCGAGCGGTCGAAAGCCGCCTGGGAGGCCCTCGTGAAAGCCCGCGCGGCCAAGGGAAAGAGGCCGATCGAAGAGGAACTGATCGAGGCGCTCGCCGCCCGATACGCCGAGTCCCCGCCGGAAGACCGAAAGCCGCTCGACGAAGCGTACGCCGCCGCCATGCGAAAGGTCTGGAAGGCTCACCCGGAAGATGCGGACGTGGGGGCGCTCTTCGCCGAGTCCCTCATGGACCTCCGCCCCTGGGATCTCTGGACCGCCGACGGCGCCGCGCAGCCCGGAACGGACGAGGTCGTCGCGACCCTTGAAGCCGTCCTCACGCAGAACCCCGAGCATCCGCTGGGACTGCACCTCTACATTCACGCGGTCGAGGCCTCGCCGCAGCCGCATAAGGCGGTCGCTCCGGCCAACCGCCTGCGGACCCTCATGCCTGGCCTCGGCCACATGGTCCACATGCCGTCGCACATCGACGTCCGGACCGGCCGCTGGGCGCAGGCGATCGAATCGAACCGGATGGCGATCGAGGCCGACCGCCGCTACCGGGAACGCTCGTCTCAGCAGGGGTTCTACCGGATCTACATGGCCCATAACCGCCACATGCTCGCCTTCGCGGCGATGATGCGGGGACAGAGCGCCCTCGCGATCGAGACGATCAACGCCATGATCGAGGAGATGCCGAAGGACTGGGCTCGCGAGAACCCGCTCCTCGCCGACAACTTCGCCCCGATGCCGATCGAGGTCCTGATCCGCTTCGGACGATGGGACGAAGTCCTCGCGGTCCCCGAGCCGGCGGAGTACCTCCCGATGGCCCGGACGATGCGTCTCTGTGCCCGCGGGATCGCCCTGGCCGCCAAGGGAGAGGTCCAGGCCGCCCGGGAGGAACAGCGGAAGTTCCTCGAAGCGAAGGGGAATGTGCCGAAGGAGTCGTTCATCGGCAACAATCCCGCAGCCGACATTCTCGGCGTCGCCGAAGAGCTTCTCGAAGGAGAGATCCTCGTCCGGGCGGGAAAGACCGAAGCGGGTCTCGCTCATCTCCGGGAAGCGGTGAAGCGGGAAGACAAGCTCCGCTACTCGGAGCCCCCCGACTGGATTCACCCGGTCCGGCACGCCCTCGGGGCGACGCTCCTCGTCGATGGCCAGTTCGCCGAAGCAGAGAAGGTCTACCGCGAAGACCTCGCCCGCCTGCCGAACAACGGCTGGTCGCTCCTCGGTCTCTCGCGAAGCCTGGAGCTCCAGGGGAAGCCGGAGTTCGCCGAAGTGCAGAAGCGGTTCGAAGAGGCCTGGCGCGACTCGGACATCACGATCCGCTCGTCGTGCCTGTGTCAGCCAGGGAGGTAGCTGTCTGCTATCAGCGGTCAGCTGTCAGCAGACCGCGATGAACGAAACGCGTGCCGCTCAACTTTGCGAGCTGGACGTCGAGTTCGAATCTCGAACGATCCAGTCTGATCGCTGATCGCTGATCGCTGAAAGCGATTTCCCTCACATCCCCTTCCAGTCCAGGATCACTTTCCCCGACTTGCCGCTCCGCATCACTTCAAAGCCCTGTTCGAACTCGGTCGCGTGGAAGCGGTGGGTGATGACCGGGGCGATCTTGAGGCCCCCCTGGAGCATGACGGTCATCTTGTACCAGGTCTCGTACATCTCCCGGCCGTAGATCCCCTTGATCGTCAGCATATTGAACACGACCGCGTTCCAGTCGATCGACATTTCCTTCTCGGGGATGCCGAGCATCGCGATCTTTCCGCCGTGCGCCATGTTGGCGATCATGTCCCGGAAGGCGGCGGGGTTGCCCGACATCTCGAGGCCGACGTCGAAACCCTCCTTCATGCCGAGATGCTTCTGAACGTCCTGAAGCGTCTCGCTTCGGACATCGACGACCCGCGTCGCTCCCATCGTCCTGGCAAGCTCGAGCCGCCACGGGTTGACGTCCGTCACGACGACGTACCGGGCCCCGGCGTACTGCGCGATGGCGGTCGCCATGCAGCCGATCGGACCGGCGCCGGTGATCAGCACGTCCTCGCCGAGGAGGTCGAACGACAGGGCGGTATGGACCGCGTTGCCGAACGGATCGAAAATACTGGCGATGTCGCGGTCGATGCTGGGATCGTGATGCCAGACGTTCGTCTGGGGAACAGCGATGTACTCGGCGAAGGCCCCGGGGCGATTGACGCCGATCCCCTCGGTCCGGGCACACAGGTGTCGCCGTCCCGCCAGGCAGTTGCGGCAGTGACCGCAGACGACGTGTCCTTCGCCGCTGACGACTTCGCCGGGGAAGAAGTCGTGGACGTTGGTCCCGACCTCGACGATCTCGCCGACGAACTCATGTCCGACGACCATCGGGACCGGGATCGTCTTTTGAGCCCAGGCATCCCAGTTGTAGATGTGGACGTCCGTGCCGCAGATTCCCGTCCGGTCGACGCGGATGAGGACGTCGTTGACCCCCACTCGCGGCTCGGGAACATTCTCCAGCCAGAGACCGGGCTGCGAATGACGCTTGACCAGTGCTTTCATATTCGTGCTGCGAAAGGGCGGAAGAGAAGAGGCCGTCGCGGGGACATTAGCCGTGCAATCTCGGCGCACGGTAGCACTCCGCCGCCGATTGCTCCTTCTCGGCAGGGTGGGCGAGCCGTATTCTAGAACGATCACATCTTCTATGCAAGACATCCATCCACGATATTGAACAATGGCCAGACGCTCCTCCTCCGAAGAGAACGACGCCTCCTTGCCTGTTGCCTCGGCCGCTCCCTCCTCTTCGGAATCGGTCGGTTCGCAGCTGAGCCAGCGGATCAAGAATCTTCGGTCCGAGCGGGGCTGGTCGCTCGAGCGGCTCTCGGCCGCCTGCGGGGTGAGCCGTTCGATGCTGAGCCAGATCGAGCGGGGCCTGGCGAACCCGACGCTCGGGGTCACGCTGCGGATCGCCGAGGCGTTCGAACTGTCGATCGGCGAGTTCGTCGAGCATGGCCCGAAGCGGGGCTCGACGATCCACGTCGTCCGCGGAAACGACCCGGCCCACACCTTCCGCTCCGATGAACAGGTGACGCTGCGGACCCTCTCGCCGCTTCATCTCGAGAAAGACACCGAGTTCTACGAGCTCGTGCTCGGCGAGGGAGCCGCCCTGATCAGTGCTCCCCACTTCCCCCGGACGCGCGAGTTCCTGACAGTCGTCCAGGGGAAGGTCCGGATCGTCTCGGCCAAGGACACGTCGGAACTGACGAAAGGGGACTCAGCGACCTACCCGGCCGACGTCGCCCACCAGATCGAAAACATCGGCCGGGGTCAGGCAACGATTTTTCTCGTCGTGAGTTACCGGTAGTTTTCAGTTGTCAGTTTTCAGTTGTCAGTAATCAGTTCTCAGGCGCCCATTACAGCGTCCGGCTGATTACTGAAAACTGACAACTGAAAACTGAAAACTTACGAAAAAAACTCCTCAGCCAATCAGTTCCACCAGCACGTTGTCGTGCGGGTACGGATGGCCGCGGTGTTGGCGATAGGCCTCGCCGTAGGCAGCTCCGATCTCCTTGCCCCGCTGGGCGCTCCACCGGCGGCAGCCTTCGAGGTATTCATCCAGCCCGTGCTGCCGACGCAGCCAGGCCCGCTGGCTGTCGTGGCAGGCGAGCATCTCGAGCTTGAGATCGAACGTCGTCGTGATGTCGACGATGAAGTCGTACGCTGTCGGCTGGCCGAACCAGTCGACCCCCTCGAGCGGGTCGACGTAATAGAGATAGGGAATCCGCTCGGTGGCGGGGGCCGGGTCCCACTGCTGCGTCTTGTAGTTGGGGCACGAGGCGTTGAATGTCGCGTCCCGGACGAGCCGGCTCGTCATCTCGTGGTCGGACATGTAGTCGACCGGCGGCGCCGTGATCACGATGTCGGGCCGCGTCCGCCGGATCACCTCGGTGACCCGGCGGCGGCTGTCGTTGTCGACGCAGATCTGCAGGTCCTTGAACTCCAGGGAGGTGAACCCCGCCCCGAGGAGTTCGGCCGCCTTGCGCCCCTCTTCGCGGCGGATGTTCGAGATCTCTTCCGGCGAGAGTTCGGCACTCCCGCAGTCGCCAGCCGTCATGTTCGCCATGTGGATTTCGCACCCCCGCTGCTTCAGGAGCGCGAGTGTCCCCGCGCACTGAAACTCCAGGTCGTCCGGATGAGCGTGGATCGCGAGAACGCGGGGAGGGCTGGAAAGCTTCGACATCGCTGGGAGGCTCTTTCGGGGGTGGGGCGAGCGCCTACAGGGTAGTGCGACACCGCAAGTCGCAAAACCGCGAAGCGGTCGGCCTGTCCCTGGAGGGACGGACTGCGGCAGTCAAACTCGCAGAGATTCTCTCATCCGCGCTATCCGTGTTCTCCGTGGCCGACAGATCCGGGCAGCGGCAGAATGCGCCCCCTCAAGGAGGAAGGACACGCGCGTATCAGCTCATCTTCATTGACCGCTGGGGAAACTCCCACGGCGGTTGGCATGTCCTCTTCGAATCTGTTACCTCATTCGTCCAGCCTCAGCGCCCGCTCACACTCCCCTGACGTATCCTCCTCATGGCCGCCAAGAATCCGGACGACTACTGGCTGCGAGAGGGAAAGGGAATCGCCCCGCGGCTCAAGTGGAGCGTCACGACCGACGGCAAGCTCGCGGCTCTCGCCCTTGCGCGGGAGACCGGCGAAGTCTTTCTCGCGGACGAGTCGGGGGCCATCACGCGGATCGACCGGGCCGGCAAGATCCTCTCGATGACCCGGACCCGCAATCCCGTCCACCGGATGGTCTGGAGCGACAAGGGGGACTGGGGAGCGGTCATTACCAGCGACAACGTCGTCCGGCGGATCGATCAGAACCTCAAGCAGGTCTGGGACACCGAGATCCCCGACACCTGCCTCGCCATCGCCGTCACTCCGTACGGCAATCACATGGCGGTGAGTCTCGCCGACGCCGGGATCCTGATCTACAACGAGCGGCAGAGGAAGCTCGCGAGGTTCGAGACGGTCCGGCCGCTGTCGTTCCTTCAGTTCAGTGCCGCCCAGCCGGTCCTGTTCGGAGCGGCGGA
>JAEYWB010000378.1 GCA_023429275.1 Planctomycetota bacterium | reverse complement strand
CGGTCAGCTCCTCGGATGGATCCTTCCCGACGAGCCGGATGGCCTGTCACACGAGGAGCGGGTGGCGGTCCTGCGCCTCGGCCAGGGAGGCCGAATCACCTCCCCGCGCGCCGGGACCCTCTACCTGCGAGTCAACGACCACGCCAACGACCGTGCGAACAACACCGGAGAGTTCGAGGTCAAGATCCGGCCCGCTGAAAGACCGTAACGCGGCACTCCGTTCCGTCGAACGGACTCTCAAGGAAGCCCAAGCCTCCTTGCTCACGGGGCGCCGCGCGTCAGCAACCGAATGGCCGGAGAGGCCCAATCGTCAGTCGGGTCATGACTGGACGTCGCGCGTCGAGTCTTCCCTCCACTATGATGAGCCGCAGGAGGAGTTCTCGTGACGTCGTCTTCGCTCGATCGATACCGCAAGCAGGTTCTCTTCGCCGGAATCGGCGAGGAGGGACAACGGGCACTCCAGCGATCCCGGGTTCTCGTGGTCGGGTGCGGCGCGCTCGGATCCGTGCTGGCGGAGACTGTCGTTCGTGCCGGTGTGGGATCGGTCCGGCTGGTCGATCGGGACTTCGTCGAGCTCTCGAACCTGCAGCGGCAGGTCCTCTATGACGAGGACGATGTCGCCGCCCAGCTCCCCAAGAGCGTCGCCGCCGCCCGGAAGCTCGCCCGGATCAACTCGGACGTGACGATCGACCCGGTCGTGGCCGCTGTCGATTACCCGCACATCCTCGACCTGGCCGCAGGGGCCGACCTGATCCTGGACGGGACCGACAATTTCGAAGTCCGGTTCCTGATCAATGATGCCTCTCTCGAGACCGGCATCCCCTGGGTCAACGGGGGATGCGTCGGGAGCCATGGCCAGGTCATGGCCATCGTGCCGTCGAAGTCTCCCTGCCTGCGATGCCTGATGGACGGGGTTCCCGATCCGGCCTCGATGGAGACCTGCGACACCGCCGGGGTGATCGCCCCGGCGATCCAGGTGGTGGCGTCGCTGCAGGTCGTCGAGGGGTTCAAGATCCTGACCGGCCAGCCCGTCGAGCCGGTCCTGACGATCGTCGACGTCTGGGACGGAACGTTCCGGCGGCTGCAGCTCGGCGACCTGGCCGACCGCACGAACTGCCCGGCGTGCCGACAGGGGGAACGCCGCTGGCTGCGCGGCGATGCGATCTCCCGATCGACTGTGCTCTGCGGGCGCAACGCCGTCCAGGTGACTCCCGCGACGCGTCTCGACCTGATTCTGGACGACCTGGCGGTGCGGCTTTCACTCAGCGGCACCGTGACAAGGAACCCTTTTCTCGTCCGCGTTCAGCTCGCCGAGGGAGGCTACGAGATCACGGTCTTTCGAGACGGGCGGGCGATCGTGAAAGGGACGGAAGACCTTGCCGCGGCGCGGACGCTCTACGCGCGGTATGTCGGAACGTAGCCGTTGTTGTTGGATGCAACGCCCGATCGGCCGGCGTGACGATGAAATCGGCCGCTGACGCGGGCTCAGGCAAACGATTAGCGGAGATCAGTGTTCCCAGTTCCTCCTCTGTCGTCGGCAAAGGAGCGGCCCATAAGGAACTTCGGAAGAACGCGGAACACTGGTCTTCGCCAAGAAGCTGTTTCCGAACTCCAAGTCGGCTCGTTGATCGGTCGTGACAGAGGTTTGCCACAGAGTTCACAGAGGGCCCTCTGAGTCCTCTGTGCTCTGTGTGGTGACAAAGGGTTTTGAAGCCGCTTCTCATCCATTCTGCAGGGGCGCGACATCCGTTCTGTCGATTCGACTCAGGGCGCCTTCGCCGCCGGACGGGCTCCTGGCTTCTTTGAGAGCCGTTTCTTGTACGCTTCCGCCTCGCGGGCGTACTCCGATGGCGGAACCGAGTTTCGGGCTCCGAAGCCTCCACTGGCGTCGCGGGGGCCATCGCCTCCGCCGCGGGTCTCTCCCGAACTCTGCGAGTCGAGCCCCTTCAGGAACTCCTCGAACTGCCGGCGACGGGCCACCGCTTCGGCCGAGGCGTCCTCGCTGTTGAGCTGCTGATCGACCCGCTTCAGGAACTGCTGAAGCTCGCTCTCGTTGAAGCCGAGTTCCTTGAGGAGCTCGGGATCGGTCTCGCCGCGGCGGAGCTCGTCCTGCAGCCGCTTCAGCATCAGGTTGACTGCCTTCTTCTTGTTCTCGAGGTCGGTCCCCTCGTCTCCCTGGCCCGGCTGGGTCGCTTCGGTCCGCTTTCCTTCCGGAGGGGCCTCGCCGCCGGGGCCTCCCCCCTGGCCGGGCTGGTTCCCTGAGGGTTTGCCGGCCGGTCCTTCGCCTGGCTTCCCTTCGCCCATCCCGGAGTCCATCGGCTGACCTGTCTGATCGCCACCGGGGGGCATGGCGCCCGCTTTGTCGCCACCGGGCTGTTCGCCCCCCTGCATGGGATCGCCACCCGGCTTGGGGGCTCCCTTCTGCATCGGCGTGTCTCCCTTGTTACCGCCCGGCTTGTCGCCTGACATCGGCTCGTTGCCACCGGGTTTGCGGGTTTCCTTCGATCCCCCTGGCTCTTTCGATCCCCCCTGGGCGTCGGCCCCGGAATCGCCTGAGGGCATCGGCTTCTCGCCCCCTTCGGTCCCTTCGCCAGACTCGCCAGGCTTCTTACCGGGTTTGCCACCCGCATCCGAACCCTTGGCGCCCGCTTCGGGAGCGGTCTCCTTGCCGGTCTCCGATCGCATCGGCTTGCCGCTCGCGTTGTCGGTCTTCTCCCCTCCCACGCCATCCTGCTTGCCGCCGGGACGCGTGCCGGTTCCCTGCATCGGGTCATCCGACTTTTCGCCCGTGCCGGAGGTGCCGTTGGAGTTCGGTCCCTTCGGGTTCTTAGGATCTTTCGATGCTCCCTCGGCGGGCTTGCCGGAACCGTCCTTGCCCGGACGCTTCGACGTATCTCCGGGGCCCTTCTGGTCGCTGCCGGCGTTCCCATCGGAGGCGTCGGCGCTCTGCCCGCTCATCCCCTTCATCGGATCCTGCGACTGCTGAGTCCGCGGGTCCGACTTGTTGACGGAGGGCTCGTCGTCCGTCCCCCCCATCGGGTTCGGTTTGCGCTGCACCGGCTTCGTCTCACCGGTGTTTTCGCCGCCGGGACGGCCCTCACCCGGCTTCGGCTTCTCGCCTGTCCGGGGCTTCGTGCCGGTGCCGTCGTCGTTGCCACGGCCGTTCATCGGGGCCATGGGGTCCCCTTCCTTGCCGGCCTCTCCTCCTCCGGCGTCCCCCTTCATGGGGGGCTTGGCCCCCGCCCCGTTCATCGGGTCGGCGTTGTCGCCCGGCTTCACTCCGGTTCCCCCTTCCGGCTTGGGAGCGTTCTTCATCCCCTGCTTGTCGCCCGCTCCCTGGCCAGGACCGGATTTCGCGGTCGGGTCGGTCATGTTCTGGTCCGTCTCGTTCGGCTTCCCGCTGCCGCCCGGTTCCCCTTCCTTGCCCATGGGAGTTCCGCTCCCCATGTTCTTCTCGGCGTCGCCCGAGGTCCCCTTCGGCCCCGACTGAGGCTTCGACCCCGCCCCTTCTCCAGGCTTGGGCTCGTTCATGCCGGGACGCTTGTTGTCCTGGCCGGTGCCGGGCATCGGCTTCTCGTGCGCGGGATCCTCGGCACCGGGGCGTCCCTTTTCGGGCTTCCCGGCGTCCATCGGTCCGCCATCCATCGGCCCCTTGTTGCCGGTGTTGCCGGCTGTTGGCTCGGGCTTCTCATCCGGTTTCCTGCTGCCCGGCTCGTTCATCCCCGTACCGGAGTCCGTCCCACCCATTCCCTTTTCGCCTGTCCCCTTTTCATTCGAGCCCTTCTCGTTCGGCTTCGAGGGATCTTTGGATGGGGCGCCGTCCGGAGTCCGCTTCTCGCCCGTTCCCTTCTCGTTCTTCTCGCCGGGCGTCTTGTCCATCGGGGAGTCGGTCGACCCCATTCCCGAGGTGTTGTTCCCCTTGTCTCCCTTGTCGGTCTTCGAAGCCCCGTTCATCGGCGACGAATCGTTCATCGGCCCGCCTTCGGGCTTCTCCGTGTTGCCGGGGTTCATGTCCGGCATCGGCGAACGTCCCGAGCTGCCGCTGGAGTTCGACGGAGACTTGCTCTCGCGCGGCGGCTCCGGCTCGGATTGAGGCTTGTTCGGATTTTCTTCGTTGTACTTGAGCAGCCGATTGAGCGCTTCGTCGTCTGAAGCCTTGTCCTGCCGCCCCTCGCCTCCGTTCGACTTGCCGCGCTGCTGTTCTTTTCCGTTGTTCCTGTCGCTGCGCCCTTTCCCTCCGGTGGAGCCTTCGCGCCCCGGATCCTGCTCCTGGGGATTCGATTCCGATTCCGAATCTCCCCTCTGCGGATCGCGCTGCGGCTGCGACATCGGGTTCTTCTGGCCGGGGCCGGTCTTGCCGGGCTTTGATCCCGACTGGCCCGGATTGCCCGAGGAACCCTCCTTCTCCTGGCCTTCACTCATCATCGGGTCGTCGGAGTTCTGCGGCTGGTCCGGAGACTGTTCCTGCGGCGTTCCGCGCTGCGGCTGCCCCTTGCCCGGTTCCTTCGGTCCCTGATTGGGATCGTTTCCAGTCATCGGGTCCTTCTGCTCGCCGGCCCCCTTCTGCGGATTGCCGGGTTGCTGCTCGCCCATGCCGTCTTCGGACATGTTCTGCGGGTCGTTCTCCCCCATGTCCCGCATGGGATCGCCCGGCTTCTTCTGATTCCCATCCGCTCCCTGCTGGGGGTTGCCGTCCTGAGGCTTGTTGTCCTGGTTGTTTTCCGGCTGCTGCTGGCCCTCATCCGGATTCGCGCGGTTCTCCTGCGGCGGCGGGGGAGCCTGGTCGAGCTTCTCCTGCGCCTGCTTCTTCTCCTGCTCGGCCCCTTTCTGTGCCTGCTGCTCGTCGACCGCATCGACGATGCTGATGTTGATTCGCGGGGACTTCGCGAGGTTGGGCTGACGATTGCCGAACGGCTGGAGGTTGTCGCGGGTCTCGAGCCAGAACGTGAGCCTGTCCCCCGGACGAACGTCAAACCGCTTCAGGTCGATCGATGCCACTCCCTTGGCCGTCGCCTTGTCGGGGGGCGACTCAAACAGCGGATCGACCTCGACGAGTTCCTGTCCCTTATTCTCGTAGCGGATCAGGACGCTGCTCAGCTGGAAATCGGGATCCGCTGCCTGCCAGGCGACCTGCACCGCGCCGTTGGCGGGGGCGGTGACATCCGCCGTCGGATGGACGATCTGAACGGTCGGCGCGAGGTCCTGCCGGATCTTGAGCGGGAAGAGCGTCGGCTGAGGATCGCGGCTTCCGTCAGACGTTTCGACGTGGAGACGGTAGAAGTGCGGATAGGTCCCGTCGGACCGGAACTGCAGCGGCCAGGTCGCCGTGAGATGGACACCATCCTCGATCTTCATGGCGATCTCCTCCGCCTTGATCGAGGTGTCTTCGGAATCGGAGAAGAGGAGACGGGCCACCGTCACGGGTCGATTGGCGACAGCCCGCAGAGTGATCGCCGTTCCTTCCCAGGCATCGATCGTCGGGTTGGCCTGCGTCCGATCCTCGAGCCCCATGTAGGCGGGGTAGTCGTAGGCGACATCCTGTACGGTGGCCGAGGGGGGCTGCGTGACCGTGATCGTGTAGCGAGGGGAGATCGCATCGCCGGCGACGACGCGATAGGTCAGCCCTTGCAGCAGCCCCTTGCCCCGTTCGCCGGTGAGCGTGCCGCGGTAGCGGTTGAGGTTCTCGCCGGTGTCATTGAGAACCAGCGGTTCGTCGACGAAGCGGCGGTCGTCCGTCGAATAGAGAACTTTGACCTCGGGCGGAATGCGGCCGGTGAGCTGTGTCTCGATCGTCACCTGCGAACGGCTGAGGACCGAGACGTCGCCGGGGGTGACCTTCTCGATCCGTGTCTGCGTTCCGACGGCAATGTCGGCGACGGGAATCAGCGCGCGGAGGATCGACGGGCCGAGCCGCTTCGGCGTCAGCATCGTGTAGACGCAGATCATCGCGACGATCCCGAGCAGCACGTACGACCACCGCATCAGGCTGCGGCGGTCGATGGCGTGGTCGATATCGAGATCGGAGAGGCTGACCGCAGCCCGCTTTTCGATCGCCTGCAGGATCTGCGGCGACACCGGCCGCCCCGCCTCGCGGAGATCGACCAGCGTCAGCAGGCTGCTCTTGAGGCCGGGGTGAGTCTGCTC
>JAEYWB010000121.1 GCA_023429275.1 Planctomycetota bacterium | reverse complement strand
GCCCCCTCGAATTTCGCCCGGGAAGGAAACGTCCAGACCGGCTTCCCGGTCTCACGGTCGAGAGCGATCAGGAACTTCCCCGGCCCGCCGATGACGACCAGCTTGTCGGTCACGGCGGGGGAGGAGTCGATCTGCTGCTCCTGATTCGGGACCTCGCGGCTCCAGACGATCTTCTCCTGCTGCCAGTCGAGGGCATAGATCTTCCCCTCGACCGTTCCGAAGTAAAGGATGTCTCCCTTGAAGGCGGCGGTCGAGATGATCCGGCCGTCGAGCGAGATCTTCTTGTGGAGCTTACCGGTCTCGAGATCGACGACGAGGTGGTTCGGCTCGCTGCAGCCGGTGACAAACGTGTACTGCCCCGCGATGGTCGGCGTGGCGTTCACCGGCCCGCCAGCGTCGAACTCCCACATCTTCTCGCCGCTGGCCAGTTTGAGCCGGTACAGCTTCCCGTCGCGTGAGCCGACCAGGACGCTCTCCTTGTAGATGTTCCCTCCTCCGTTGATGACCGTGCCGGTCCGGAATGTCCATCGCTTCTCGCCGGTCCCGCGATCGACGGCGTGGTAGATCCCGTCTTCGTCTCCCCCCATCGCCAGGTCGGGCGTGATCGTGATCGGGGCGGCGAACCCCGGAGCGAATTCATTCGGATCCTTCGTCTCGATCGAATGGTACGCCCAGACCTTCTTTCCCGTGGCGAGATCGAGACAGAGGAGATCGCCGCTCAGTGCGCCGATGTAGACCCGTCCGTCGGCGATCGCGGGAGTCGAGTTGGAACCGTCGGTGGTCGGGTACTCCCACAGGAGCTCGATCTTCTCCGGGAGCGGCCCTCTGGCGACGCCGGTCAGGTCAGGCCCGTTGCGAAAGTTCGGCCAGTCCGGATGAAACTCCTTCCTGACGGCTTCGTCGGCACGAAAGTGTGCCGGCCGATCCCAGCAGGCGATGCACGCCAGGAACATCAGCAACGGGGCGATGGCGGCCGCAGTCAGGCGTCGGTGAGACATCAACGATCCTCGCTCAAAGAGTCTGTCGCTCCATTCTATCGCGGCGCGATCGCTCCGTCGTGGAGCGAGGGAGCCGACATCGAACGATCCGCCGCTCGACTCCCTCCATCTCGACTCCCTCCATAGAGAGGGTGCACTCACGCATTCTCAAGGGACCGGCGTCCTCTTCATGTCGTCTCGCCAACGCCGTCTTGCAGATTCTGCAACCGCGAAGCGACGCACTGTTCTCATTTCGATTTCAAGATTCGCAGTCTCCACTCGGACGCGCGCCCGCAAAGTCTGCTCCGGTTCCCCACCTTGAACTAGCTCCGGCCACAAGTGCCGGTGTTTGCCGCCGTCAGTTTGAATTCACAATCGTGGCATGGGTGGTGCATTTCTGATTCTGCGTCACCGGGACAAACAAGACTCGGAACGACAGATCCGGCAAAGCACTCGACACCCTGCAGTTCGCAGTCATCGAGTGGTCCCGGCGATCGCAAGAAAGGGACTCCCCATGAACGCCAAGAACGTTTTCCACGCGGCTCTCACCACACTCGCGATGGGCACGATCGGAGCCAGCCAGGTTCCTGCTCAGCAGCCGTCGCTCCTCAATCCGTTCACCTGGTTCAACACCCCCTCGTACAATCGGCCGTGTGCGACCGGCAACTGTGCGGCCCCGGCCTACCGTCCGGCCGTCTATCAGCAGCCTGTCCACACGCCGTCGGTCTACCAGACGAACTACGCTCCGGCCGTCGCCGACACCTACTACTACCCGCAGGCGGGAACGAACATCCGTCCGGTCAGTGGTGTGGTGAACTCGAACTGCCCGGGGGGTGTCTGCCCGACGAACGTGCCGATGAACTGCTCGAACGGCCAGTGCTTCCCGGCCAACTGCCCGAATGGTCAGTGCCTGCCGGGGAGTCAGAACTACGGGACGAACTACGCCCCGGGTTATGCCCCGATGTACCAGCCGAGCGGCTCGTACTACGGTCCGACCGGTAGCGTCTCCTCGCCCTACTACACGACGCAGGTGAGTGCTCCGGTGAACTACACCACGACGACCTATCCGGCTTCGCAGAACTACCTTCCTCCGAACTATGGCCAGTACGGGAACGGCCAGGTCAACGGGGGATACGTTCCTCCCTTCCGGACCCGGGCTGTCGACCTGCCGGAATCGTTCAACGGCAACCTTCGGTAAGGATCACGATTGACGGAGCAAAAGTGAGGCGGTGATCGACACTGCCACGACCGCCGGCGGGCCCCGACGACACCACGGAGGAAAGAGCCCCCGGCCGAAAGCCGGGGGTTTCTCTTTTTTGGAGCTCTCAGCTCTCAGCAGTCAGCAGTCTGTGTGAGATTCGCGGACTCGCAGGTCACGTCCACCTCGGCTGAAGGCTCACTTCGCCACCTGAAGCCGCTCCGCGACGACGCGCCGCTGGAGTTCCATGACGATCCGCGAAAGGAGTTGCGGCGGGTCGAGTTCTTCACCCTTGAGTGACTCCGGGAACAGCAGGCCGCAGCCGGTGCTGTCCTGCCGGCAGACGATTCCGCGGAGTGTCAGTCCCCGTCCCTCGAACTCCAGAGAGAGCAGGACCTCCTGGTCCATCGACAGCGTCAGCTTCGAGCCCGGCAGGGGACCGACGAAGGGTCCCAGGACGCTGATCGATGTTGCGATGACATCCGTGCTCTCCGTCCCCGCCTGAATCCTTGCCACGAGGCCGCTCGTCGGCCGCACCGCGACCCGATAGGCCTGGCGGATATTCGATTCCCGGGCCGGGGCACTCACGAGGAAGTCCACCAGCGTCTGGATCTCCTCCCCGTGGAAGCAGACCGGGCTGCCCGGCGCGGCCGTCTCCGTCAACGTCAGCGTTCCCCCTTCGAGACGAGCCCGCACGGAGCCGATGGTCGTGCTCAGCATTCGAAACCTCTCCCAGGCCTTCGCTCCCGCAACGATCCCGATTCCGCGCCGCCGCTTCCGATCGACATTCGACGAGGGCCCTGATCGGACGTCAAGTTCGGCCCGAAAGGCGGGTTCGACGAGCCCGGTCGAAGGGAGCCTGCGACCTCCCTCGGCTTGAGCCCCGCACGCCGACCTGACACGATTCCTGAAGACCACGCTATACGGAATGGATGTCATGTCTCGCGATTACGCCACGGAGAGCCTCGCCCACGATCCGATCCACGGGTACATCCCGTTCATTTCGCGGACCGGATTGCCGAAGGGAGAAATCTCCGAGCAGGAGCTGATCGACCATCCGTGGGTCCAGCGGATGCGGCAGATTCACCAGCTCCAGACCGCCTGGTGGGTCTTCCCCTCGGCCGAGCATATGCGGTTCCAGCATATCCTCGGAGTGATGCACCTCGCCTCGCGGGTCGTCGAACAGTGGTACGGCTCGCTGAAAGAGTCCTGTTCGAACGTCCCGTCGCAGGCCTATGTCGAGAGCCTCTGCCGCATCGCGGGGCTGCTGCATGACGTCGGACATGGCCCGTTCGGGCACTTCTTCGACGACCACTATCTCGATCAGTTCGGCATCACGCACGAGGACATCGGCGGCGCGATCATCGAGCGGGACCTCGGCGACCTGATCCGCCAGATCCGCCGCAACCCGAACGGCAAACTCCTGCCGCTCGAGGAGCTCGACCCGCGGCAGGTCGCCTGGCTGATCCGCCGACCGAAAGCGGACGACCGCGAAGGACACCCCGACTGGCTGCGAAAGCTGCGGTCGCTCTTCAGCGGGATCTACACCGTCGACAACATGGACTTCGTGTTGCGCGACGCCTACATGACCGGCTTCAACACGAAGGCGTTCGACCTCTCGCGGCTGCTCCACTACTCGTTCTTCACGGAGCAGGGCCTGACGATCCACAACCGCGGCCTGCCGACGCTGATTCACTTCATCGAGACCCGCGCGAACCTGTTCCGCACCATCTACTTCCACCGGACGGTCCGGGCGCTCGATCTCGCTCTCGAGGAAATCTTTCCGGCGACGATGCCGCATCTCTTCGTCGGGAACCCGATCGACAACCTCCGCGCCTACCGCGGGCTGACGGAGTCGTCGCTGCTGGTCGATGTCCAGCGGTGGCAGGACTCGACCGATCCGGAGCTCAACGACCTCGGCAAGCGGTGGCAGGCGATCCTCTGCCGCGAGGTGACCTGGAAGATGGCGGTCGAGCGGACGATGAATTTCCACACGGCCAACGCCGAACGGATGTCGATCTTCTCCGAGCCGGACCTCGTGCTGAACCGGGTTCGCAAGCGCCTGCCGGTCGGCAGCCGCGACATTCCGCTCCGGATCGACGTCGCCCGTCATTACCACCGCCCGAGCGGGCGTCGCCCCGCTGGTGGGCAGAACTTCCTCTACGAAGCGGGAATGCCCGCGCCGCAGGAACTGCACGACGACGAACTGTTCCGAGCGTTGCCGGTGAGCTTCCTGATCTTCCGGATCTACACGCAGGAC
>JAEYWB010000310.1 GCA_023429275.1 Planctomycetota bacterium | reverse complement strand
GAGCCCGAACACCGACCCCACGGCGGGTGACCTCGGATTACTGATATCTGGCCACTGATGACTGAGAACTCCTGACCGTTGATTGGGGAAACGATGGAACCTGGATTTCAATGGACGCGCCGTGGATCCCTGCAGGTCGCCGGCGCCGGTGTTCTCGGAACGGTCCTGCCGGGCTCACTCCGCGCGGAGTCGAGCGCGTCCTCCGCTTCCCAGGCCGCACCGCGGATCAAGTCGGTCATTCTCGTCCTCTGCAGCGGCGGTCCGAGCCAGCTCGACACCGTCGACATGAAACCGCAGGCCCCGGCGGAGATCCGCGGGGAATTCTCGCCGATCGACACCGTCCTCCCGGGCGTCCAGGTCTGTGAGCACCTGCCGCGGCTGGCGAAGACGCTCGACCGCTGGACGATCCTCCGGACGCTCGTCCACAAGGAATACAACCACCTGCTCGCGACCCACGTCGCCCTGACGGGACGTCCGACGCCGGTCCCCCGCGGCGGAAGCGACCTCGACCGGCAGCAGTCGCGGTTTGACTTTCCCAACGTCGCCTCCTGTCTCGACTACGTCCGGCCGCGGAATGACGGCATCCCGAGCGGCGTTTCCCTTCCGAACTACTTCATCGAAGGGCCGCTGACCTGGCCCGGCCAGTACGCCGGGTTCATCGGCGCCAAGCACGACCCCTGGCAGATCAACCAGGACCCGAATGATCCGAACTTCCGAGTCGAAGCCCTTTCGCTTCCGCAGGAGATCTCGAACGGCCGCATGATTTCCCGGCGGCAGCTCGTCGACACCCTGACCGCCATCGAAGAGCGGGCCGGCGGGGGGCGGGTGAAATCGTTCTCGGACCAGCAGGAAGTCGCGTTCTCGCTGCTGACCTCGGCCCGTGTGACCAAGGCATTCGACATCAAGAGCGAGCCGGCGGAAGTCCGCGACCGCTACGGCCGCAACAAGTTCGGGCAGTCGCTTCTCCTCTCGCGGCGGCTGGTCGAGGCGGGCGTTCCCGTCATTCAGGCGGCGATGGGAATCGTCCAGACCTGGGATACCCACGTCGACAACTGGGGGCGGCTCAAGAAGACCCTTCTGCCGCAGCTCGATCAGGGGCTCCAGGCGCTTCTCGACGACCTTCAGGCGGCAGGCCGTCTCGAAGAGACGATGGTGATCGTCATGGGAGAGTTCGGCCGGACGCCGAAGATCTCGACGCTTGCCGGTCAGTCGGTCGCCGGGCGCGACCACTGGCCGAACGTCTACTCGGCCCTCTTTGCGGGGGGCGGAGTCCGCGGCGGGCAGGTGATCGGCGTTTCGGACAGCATTGCCGCGTACCCGATCACGCGGGAGTGGACCCCTGCCGACGTGTTGACGACCGTCTTCGACGCCCTCGGAGTGAGCCAGGAGGCGGAGATCGTCGATCCGCTCGGCCGGCCGAACCGGCTGTGCAACGGCGAGGTGATTACGCCCCTCTTCTCCGGTGCCGTGTGAGTCGACCGGGTGAAAGTGCCTGGCGAACGGCCCGTCACTTCATTGCGGCAGCGGACGTGAATTCCAGGTCCCTTCCTCCCCTGGGGGCTACGGTTCGCCAATTTCGAGGTCCTGAACGTCCGGAAGGACATGGCCCGGGACCGCCTCGTCGTCCGCGAGGATATCGTGGCTCTGATCGCGGAGACCCGCGGGCAGCTGGAAGCGGACTCGACGGCCGCCGCGCCGTAAGGACATGTGCCGTTGTTGCCACAGACACCGGCGTCCGTGATGCTCAATCGTGGACGGTCTGCGCCAGGAGATTGATCACATCGTCGTCGGTCGTCTGCGAAAAGTCGTGATACCATTCTCCGACCGCCTGGAACGGGTGCGGCTTCCAGAGGCACACGAGTTCGTCGACGGAGGCCTCGAGGTTCCGGCAGGTTTCCGGAGCACCGACCGGCACGGCGACGATCAGACGTTCAGGAGACTGAAGCTTCAGGGCTTTGACGGCCGCTTTCATCGTCGCCCCGGTCGCGAGCCCGTCATCAACGAGGATCACAGTCCGTCCCGCCACCGAAAGTGGTGATCGGCTTCCCCGATAGAGCCGCTCTCTTCGGGCAAGCTCACGTTTCTCCTTCTCCGCGACTGCGTCGATCACCGACGGCCGCAGCCCGAGAGTCTCGACGACTTCGTCGTTGAGAATCCGGATTCCGCCCGAGGCGATCGCCCCGAGCGCGAGTTCCTCGCGCCCCGGGACTCCCAGCTTGCGGACCAGGAACAGGTCGAGGGGGGCTCGCAGTTTTTTGGCGATCTCGGCGGCCACCGGTACGCCCCCTCGTGGAAGCGCGAGAACAAGCAGCCCCGGGTGGTCGGCATAGCGGCGGAGACGGTCCGCCAGGCGGTTTCCCGCATCAGTTCGGTCGGCAAATCGCATGTTGTGTCCTTCCTTTACGTGGAGAGCCGCCGGAATCTCCTCAGCCTCCAGCGGAGTTGGCTGTGCAAGTCCGTCAGTAACCGGTCGGATAGGTGTCCGGGATTTCCGAAGGCGAGGGGGGCATGTGCAGAGGGTGCAGGGCGCTCGTTCGGTCCAGTGCAATCATCGCGTCGTATCGGAGAGCCATCGCCGTCGGAACGTAGTTCGCATACCGGTCCCGGGCGGGGTGATAGACGACTCCGATCGCTCGATGGCCCCGCTCGGCGATCAGCTCCGCCGAATGCCGGGCATCCTTCCCGAAGAGAAGCAACCGACCCTGTCCGGACGACGCGTGCCGCAGGGCATCCTCCCAGCTCCCCGGGCGGGCGGGAGGGACGGTCAACCGTTTCATCTCCGCCCCCCAGGATTCTCCGGCGATGACCTCTCCCTGATAGGAGCTGAAACCGACCAGAAGCGACCGGCCCGGATGGTTCTCCCGAACCAGTTGGCCGACATTGATCATCCCGTCGTCCGCCATGTCGGTGTGGCGGGCATCGCCGATGTGCGTGTTGTGCTCCCACACGATGCAGCGGGTCGCCGGACCGTGGTGCGTCATCAGCCGCTCGAGGGTTTCGAACATGTGCTGGTCGCGGAGGTTCCACGAGAGGGGACCGCCTCCGAGCATCGCCCGGTAGTAGCGCTCCGCGTCACGGACGACAATGGCGTTCTGTTCCGCGTTGAACTGAGCTTCCGCGTCGCCGGACGATCGAGCTCCGGCGGCGCGGTCCCCCGGACCGACGGAGGGGGATCGCCGGAGGCCGCCCAGGAGAATGACGACATCCGCCTCGCACGACGCATTGACGAGTCGCGTCGCCCGTGCGTACTCATGCTCATCGTGTCCGTAAGGCTCGAAGCAGTTAATCGCTCGATAGGCCAGCGGGAGAGCGGACGGATCGTTCTCGCGAAGATATTTGAAGATCTCGTCAAGCGACTCCCACAGGCTGTAGACATCGAGCCCGTAGAAGCCGACTTTTCTCTCATCGGGCTGGTGGTCGTTGTGATGCCTGAGCCAGTGGACGAGCTCGACGATCTCGCGATTCGCCCACATCCAGGTGGGCCAGCGGCCGAATTCGTGCACGACCGAGGCGGCGCTCGCGCCAGGCTCCGCGCGGCCTTTCACATACCGGTTCACCCGCTCGCAGTCGGGCCAGTCCCCTTCGACCGCAATGAACGAGAAGCCTTTCTCCTCAATGAGCCGCCGGGTCAGAGCCGAACGCCAGGTGTAGAACTCGTGCGTTCCGTGCGAGGCTTCTCCAAGGAGGACATACCGCGCATCGCCGACCCGTTCGAGCAGGGGATCGAGATCCGGCTCGCCGTGAAACGGAGTCGAGATGCTTCGGATCGCCGAAATCAACTCGGCGGAGACGGGGGGATCGGACGTTCGAAGATGACGCAAAGGGGCCATGGTGCTCACTCCGGAGATTTCCGGCCGATGCCGCCGAGATGGGCCGTAAACCAGTCGGCCGCAAGGCTCGCAACGACCTCCAGCGTTCCTGGCTCTTCGAACAGGTGCGTGGCGCCCGGAACGAGGACAAGTTTTTTGACCGGGGAGGCAAGCCGCTCGAGGGCATTCTGATTCAGCGGAATCACGGGAAAATCCTTGGCGCCGACGATCAGCAGCGTCGGAGCGACGACCTGTCGGAGGGCGTCTCCCGCCAGGTCGGGGCGGCCTCCCCGGGAGACGACGGCTTTGACCCGGTCGGGATTCTCCGCCGCAGCCAGCAGTGCCGCTCCTCCTCCCGTGCTGGCCCCGAAGTAGCCCACCGGAAGACCGGCGGTCTGCGGTTCGGCTGCGCGCCACTCAGTGCACGCCGCCAGGCGAGCCGACAGGAACGGAATATTGAACCTCAGGTGCCCTTGCACGCTGTCGACCCGTTCTTCGTCCTCGGTCAGCAGATCGACGAGGAGTGTCGCCAGTCCGGCCTCCTGCAGCCACCGGGCGACTGCGCGGTTTCGCGGGCTGTTCCGGCCGCTTCCGGAGCCGTGAGCGAAAAGGACGACTCCTCGGGGCTGACCGGGCAGGGCCAGCATCCCTTCGAGGAGCACCATCTTCTTCGATGGGACAGGGATTCGGACGAGCTGCACTTCACAAGGTTTTGAAGCAGAAGGCATCGGATGACTCTCCTCTCAGCAGAAGGAGGGCTCGCGAGATTCGGCAATCCCGGAACGGAATTGCCACCTGCGAAAGGTTGGGACTCTCTCTTCGTCGTGGTCTTCGAAAGAAAGCGGAGCAAGAACCGGACCATGTCGGCCGCGGAGATCACGACGCGGCCTGGAGCGGTCAGGTCTTCTCCCTCTGCCGTCGACCACGAAGTGCTGTTTTTCATCGAGAACGGGGACGTATCGAGTCGAGTGTCGACAGCGCGATCAGATCGACCGTGAGAGTCCAGGTCCGGGATTGAAGCCATTGTCGTGGTTCGATCACCCCCACGGCCCGCGGAGCGGCAAGCGCGGCCGGATGGTGCGTCGCGATAGAGGGATAGTCCAAGTGAACGAAGCGGCGCTCCACAACGCTTACAGTGCGATCCAGGTTCTCCTCATGCCGACATGGGGAGTTCCCGGCACGGCAACGAGGAGTCGATGCGAATGCCCCAGCGCAGGTGCCCGAGCCCGGGGCGCACGGAGCGAAGTCGGCCAGGTGGCCCCGACGAGAACATCGGTGAGCCTGACTCTCGGAAAGACGCCCCTCCCCGCGTCGTCGCCCGCTCGAGAACGGCCGATCCTGAGTGGGGCGAGGAGGAGTGGCACCGCGAGAAACGCACTCCCGCTCACTTCCCGCCTCGCCGAAAAGCTCGTCGGCCAGGATCAGCAGGGCAAAGACTGTCAGGAGGTCGAGCGCCACGCTGCGGTGACAGGTTGAAGGGGGGGCTCGGAAAAGCCGGTTGAAAAGTCCTCCCGTCGAGGGACGGGAGGACCGAGTGGAGAGCATCAGTTGCAGCAGACGCGCGTGGCGCAGGTGGTGCAC
>JAEYWB010000300.1 GCA_023429275.1 Planctomycetota bacterium | reverse complement strand
AGATGGAACAGTCGCTCGTGATGCTGCTGCTCGATGAAGCCGGGAGAGGTTAGAGACGAGTGGTGAGAGGTTAGAGAGAAGAGTTTGGACACGACCGCTCTCCGTGGGCTCCGTACCGGAGGCTTCTCTCTCACCTCTCGTCTCTAACCTCTAACCCAACCTCCTACTTCCGCTGCCACCTGTCCGCTTTTTCGAGCACGGCCCGTGGGCCGTCGCCATCGAGCCAGGCCTTCGCCTCCTTCCGGTCGAAGAGGTAGCTGTCCCAGAAGGCGGTCGAGAGGGCGAGGATGACGCGGTGGTGGTTCGGGTTTCTCTTCTGCGAGTCTCCGGGCAGGGGCCGCTCGGTGAAGGCCGAGTGCTCGGCCCCGTCGAGGACGACTTCGTACTTCCCTCCCGGGGGAAGCGCCGGATAGACCGCGAGGCGCGACTCAACCGTCGTGTCGTTGATTGGAGAGGTGTCGTTCGTGCCGGTCATGAGCATCCAGGGGATCGCGACACTCCCGAAGACGGACTTCGGGTCACCGGCGCGCGACGGGACACTCGGGCTCATCGCGATCGCCGCCTTGATCCGCGGATCACTGAAGAGCTGCGCACCGCGCGGCAGGCTCTGGCCGCTGACCGCCTGCGTCGTCACCGCACCGAACGAGTGGCCGGACATCCCGACATGCTTGAGGTCGAACCGGCCCCGGAGATTGTGCCCTTCCTCCTTGTTCCAGCGATCGAGCTGGTCGAGGACCGCGGGAACATCCTTGACCCGCAGCAGGTAGTTCTGGCCGCCGGCGGCTCCCTTGAGGGCCGACATCCGCTCCCCAAGGGGCTTGCCTCGCCAGACCGACGTGTCGCTCCCCGGATGCTGCAGGAAGACGGCGACATAGCCTCGTGCCGCCCAGTGCTTGCCGAGATAGCTGCTCATCTCCCGCGATCCTCCCAGCCCGTGGCTGAACAGGACGACGGGCGCTTCCTTCGGCTCTTTCGCCGGGGCCGGCAGGTAGACGCGAATCGGAATCTCCCGGTCTCTTGTCCGGTCGTCGACCGACAGATCGATCGGGGCGGCGACAGGCTGGTCGCTGACTCTTAGCGGATCGTAAGTCTCATCGGCCGCTGCATCCTGCGTCCGGAATCCTCCCAGGGCGACCCAGGCAGCGGCGGTGCAGCGGAGCAGTCGGTAGTTCATGGCATGGTCATGTCAGGTGGAACGAGCGCTCGGAGATAGGAACACCGCTCGGGCCGGAGAGTTTCGGACAGGTTCCGGAATCGGATATTCTGCCACGACTCCGCCAGAGCAACATCCGTCTGGGAGTGCACCTTGAGTTTCCCGAGAAAGTCCCTGTTTCTGGCGGTTGCCTGTCTCCTGCTGATGGGGACAGTCAGCGCGGCAGCCGCCCCGCCGAACATCCTGCTGCTGCTGAGCGACGACCACAGCTATCCGTTCCTGAGCTGTTACGGCGACCCGAACGTCCGGACGCCGGCCCTCGACCGGCTGGCGGCCGAAGGGATGAAGTTCCATCGGTACTTCACCTCCTCGCCGCAGTGCGTCCCCTCGCGGGCCGCGCTCATGACCGGGCGCTCGCCCGTCGCCGCGCGGATGACGCGGTTCTCGTCCCCTCTCCCTCGCGACGAAGTCACCTTGCCGGAACTCCTGCGGAGCGAAGGGGGCTACTTCACCGGCGTCTGCGGGCGGAGCTTCCACCTCGATGGGTCTGGTGCCCGTAACGCCAACACGTCGGAGATCGCCGACCTGCTCCAGAAGCACGGCATGAAGACGTTTGTCGAGCGGGTCGACTTCCTCAAGGGGTGCCCCGACGGACAGGTCGCCGCGACGGTCAAGACGTTCCTCGAGCAGAAGCCGGCCGACAAGCCGTTCTTCCTGTGGGCGAACTTCAGCGATCCGCATCACGTCTGGAACGCCCCGGAGGAGTTCCGTCCCGATCCGAAGTCGCTCAAGCTTCCTCCCCACTGGCCGGACCTGCCGGGGATCCGCGAGCAGCTTGCCGACTACTGCGGTGAGGTGAACCGGCTCGACCGGACGATCGCCGGAGTCCTCGATGTCCTCGCGGAGCGGAAGCTGCTCGACAGCACGCTGATCGTTTTCGCAGGAGACAACGGCGCCGCTCTGCCGCACGGCAAGGGGTCGCTCTACGACCCCGGCTCGAACGTTCCGCTCCTCGTCCGCTGGCCGGGAGCGGTCAAGCCGGCCGGCGAGTCGCGGGAGCTCCTGAGCGGCGAGGACATCGCCCCGACGCTTCTCGCCGCTGCAGGGCTCAAGCCGCATCCACGGATGAGCGGAGTGAGCTTCCTGCCGCTTCTGAAGGGTGAGGAGCATTCCCCGCGAAAGCACATTTTCGTCGAGCGCGGCCCTCACGGATCGGCCCCGGTGGCGGTCGGCATGAGCAACAGCGGCTACGACCTGTCGCGGGCGGTCCGGAGCGACCGGTACAAGTTCATCTACAACTGCACGCCGTGGCTCCCCTATTCCCCGGTCGACTCGGCCGGCGGCGCGGGCTGGACCGAGATGAAGGCCGCCCACGAGGCGAAGACGCTGCCGCAGGAGCTGACGGCGACCTACTTCACGACGCCGCGTCCGGTCTACGAGCTGTACGACCTCGAGGCCGATCCCTCTGAGCTCAGGAACCTGAGCGGAACGCCCGAACTGGCCAAGGTCGAACGGGACCTTCGTATCGCCCTCGCCGAGAAGATGATCCTCGACTTCGACTATCTCCCACTCCCGGCCCTCGGCCCAGCCTCCGGAGAGAGGCAGGGTAATCCGGGACCTGGGCGAGGAGGCAACCGCGCGAGGCAGTTCGAGCGTCTCGATGCCGACAAGAGTGGCGACCTGACGAAAGAGGAGTTCGGCAAGGGACGGGAACCGGCCGAGGCGGAACGCTTCTTCCGCCTGCGCGACACGGACGACAACGGGCGGATCAGCCGCGAGGAGTATCTGCCGGACTCACCGCGCCCGAAACAGTAGGCTCAATGATCAGCCGGACGCTTGCGCGTGTCGGCGAATGTCCTGCGTGACCTGTCAGACTTTACGTCACGCCGCCTGGCGCTGCGGAACCGGTTGCTCCGGCCGGACCGGCTTCACGCCGTTGATGATGCCGTCGAGCCATCGGCCGCGGATGAACGCCTCGAACGTCAGGAGGCTCAGGAGGAGCCCGACGGCCGTTGCGGCGGCGCACTTCCAGACTCCGCTCCCCTCGACGGTGCGGAGGGAGATCTGCGTCAGCGCGACGACCGGATGGTGCGCGAGATAGATCCAGAGTGACGCGTGCGAGAGGTACGCGATCTCTCTCGGCACGCTCCCCTGGTACCGGATCGCCAGTGCAAAGAGGCCGGTCGTGGCGAGCCAGCCGCAGGCGGTGAACGATGCCACAAGCTGAAGCCGCCGCCATCCCTCGGCGGGCTCGGCGACATGCCCGGCGATCAGCCCCCAGACGACGGGGAACATGGCGAGCGAACTGCCGAGCAGGAAGGGGGCGAGCTCTCTTCGGGGTTTCCAGGCCGTCGCCTGAAGCAGCCAGCCGAGGGCAAAGCAGGGAGCGTAGTAGAGGATGTTCGGCAGCTGCGGCAGGACCGCCTGCTCGAATCCGATGACGACGACCGGCTTCCAGTAGAGGCCGAGGAGGCTCGTGGCGAACAGCCCCGCGGTCACGGCGATCCGATGTCGGGCGAACCACCCGGCCTGCGGAAGTGCGATCGTGGCAGGAGCGGCCGTCCGGCGGGTCTGCCACAGATGCACCGCGAGGGCCGCTGCAGCGCTGAACAACCAGAGATAGATCAGGAACCAGAGATGCCCGGGGCCGGTCAACTGGTCACCCAGTTCATCGCCGACCTTCAGGCTCCTGAGCTTTCGGGGGATGACGCGGTCTTCACAGACCCAGCCGAGGATCCAGATGTAGAAGTCCAGCGGCATGATCAGGACGAACGCCGCCACGAACGGCAGCCCGAGTCGAGCCGTCCGCTGCCGCGCGAACTTCGCAGCTCCCCCCTTGAGACAGGACTGACACGCCAGATAGCCTCCCATCAGGAAGAAGGTCGGCATGACGAACGTGTCGATCCCCCAGCCGAGGGCGTCGATCACGGCGCTTCGCGAGGGGCGGTCTTCCGTGCACCAGACAAGGCCCGGCATCGGCGACGCCATGTAGGGCATGCCGGCATGGAGGACGACCACCAGCACGCTGGCGAAGACGCGCAGCCAGTCGAGGCCCGGGTAGCGGACCGGCGAACGGCTCTCATTCGATGGCGGCGAAACGTTGGGGGAATTCATCCGTGAATCCGACCCTGCGGGGGCTTGAAGGCCGTTTCAGAAGGTTCTTGCCACAGAGGGCACAGAGGACTCAGAGAGCGGCTCGTTGGGAAAGTCGCTCAGACGAAGCTCGAACTCGCTCTCAACGTCCCGATGACTCTCTGTGTTCTCTGTGCCCTCTGTGGCTGCTCCCTGTGACTCGTGCCGGCTTCGGGGGCCGACCTGAAACGTCTTCCTGTCGCGAAGTCTATGAACGGCCGGGAGTTGTGCCGAGGCCAGTTTTGGACGGCGGAAGGCTCCCGCAGACGCGGCACTCGAAGGCATTCGCGTTCTTCCAATCCAAGACGTAGTCATGACTTCGGGAACTTCGCTCCCAGGGCCGGAGAGGAACAAGAACCGGGACGATTGGCGGGGCAGGGCGGGGAGACGATCCTGTCCGAAACGGCGTCACAGACGCAGGAGCGGGGATGTCTTCGCGAATCCGGAATCTCTGTCAGTCACTCCTTCCGCGCGAGGCAAAGCGTGCCGACCTGTTTTTTGTACGCGTTGCGATCATCGGTGGCATTCTGCTGATGATGGTGATGTGGCGGCTCTCGGCGCTTCCCCGGACGGGATTGGTCTGGGCGAGCTCGGTTGTGGCTCGGCACGCCATGGCGATGCTCTTCATCATCCAGGCTCTCGCCGGGCTTGCCGTGGCGACCCGATTGGCCGGCGACGCGGTCGGGGACCGCAAGAGCGGCTTCCTCGAACTCCTCAGCCTGAGCGGATGCACCCCCTGGCAGTGGCTGGGGACCCGTTTGCTCCTCGTCCTGCCGGCCGTCGCGACGACCTGGACGATCCCGATTCCGTTCTTCTTTCTGGCGTTCTCGTTCGGCGGTCTCGAGCTGCGAACCATCGTGCTGGCCGAAGCTCTGCTCCTGTGCCAGCTGATGATGTTGATCGCTGTCGGCTTCGTGGTAGCGCACGGGGCCGCCGCGCGTTCGGCGCTTCGCTCACTCCCGGGCCTGGTCGTGGCCCTGGAGGTCGGCCAGAGCGTCCCCGCCATGCTGGCGACGTTCGGCGTGTCCGCCGGTTGGGGAGTTCCCAACTGGCTGCTCGATACCTCGTCATTCATTTCGCGAGCGACGACGCGGCGGTGTGTCATGGCGGCACTCCAGGGAGGACTGACCGGGCCGCAACTGGCTGCGGGGTGCCTCGTTCCGCTCGCGATCGCTGCGATCGCACTGTCGCACTGGTTGCGAGAGCTCTATACCGACACTCCCGAGGAGCCTGCCTCCCTTGCGCTCGCATCCGGTCGTCTGCTCCGAAGGATCCTCGGAAAACCGCGCGGCAAAGCGTTTGATGCCAACGGGACTGCCGCTCCTCCTCTCTCGGCGACTCCGCCTGCTGCGGTATCGGCTTCGGTCCCGGTCGATCCCCCGGCCGACGTTGCTGTACCGCCCGCGAACACTCCAACGGTCGAGCCTCAGCAGGCGGCGGCGAAACCTGTCACACGCCTCAGCCGCCGCAGCTGGGACGACGCCCTCGCCTGGCAGGCCTATGTGGTCTTCAATCGCGGTCAGAAGGGGACAATTGAACGGAGCCTTCTGTACGGCTGCATCGGACTGTGCCTGATTCCGTTTGTTCTCCTGGCCGGGCCCCCCTGGGCGGAATTTGGAATGGCCGGCCTGCTGGTCGCCTGCATCGTGTCGCTCTTTCGCGGGATGTCGCGCGCTGGCGAATGCCTCCAGCAGGAGATCAAGGAATCGACCCTTTCGACGCTGATGCTCACTCCGCACGAGCCCGCGGAGCTTCACGACGGCTGGAGCCGCGGAGCGTTGCGGCTTCTCTTGCCGGAACTCGGCCTGCTCGCTGTGGCCCTCCTGCTGACCCTGTGGCGCGATCGGGCGCCCCTTGCTCCCTGTGCCGCATCCGTGGGCCTTGGACTCCTGTCGCTCGGCCCGTTTCTGACTCTTTCGCCGCTTCTTCCCTACACGTTTGCCGGGATTGCGACCGGTCTTCTCGTGTTCGGCGCTGGCGGTATCATCGCCACGGTCGGGGTCCTGGCCGGAATTTACGTCCATCCCTGGGCTGCCCCGCTCGTTGTGGCTCCACTGGCCTATGGATGGAACCGGCTCTGCCGTTTCCTGGTCGCTTCCTGGCTCGTGAACAAGCTTCGTGCGCTCACATAGTGGGTCCTCAGCGAGGACCGTTCGTTCGAGCCCGTGAACCGCCCCCCGAATGAGGCAGTCCGGCATTCGGCAACCTGGTATCAATTGCTTATGAGCACAGGACTTGTGGAGACCCCTCTGCACAGAACGACGCCGGATCATCCCGCCAACCTTGAAAGCCCGCCGTCAGCCCTCATCGGATCTTTCGAAAAAGGGCGGAATCCGCGGCGGGATCGTCCCTCGTCGAGCAACCTCAGTCCGTAGACCCGGTCGTTCTGCGATTCGCCGACGGAATCTTGCCAGGAACCTGGATGCCAACGCCTCGCCCTTCCCTGTTTCGCCCGGACCGCCGCCTGTTCCTGGGAACGATGGCCGGGGCGTTTTTCACGACTCGCGGCCTTTTCGCCGAGACGCTGTTTGTCTCTCCGGCTCTCACTGAAGGGCCGTTCTATCCCGACCGCCTGCCGCTGGACCGTGACAATGACCTGATCATCGTCAACGACAACCTGACCCCCGCTGTCGGCGAGATCACCCACCTCACCGGGCGAGTCCTGTCGACGAGCGGCGAGCCGATCAAGGACGCGACCGTCGAGATCTGGCAGTGCGACGCGAACGCGGTCTACCTGCACACCGCCGACAGCGGACCGAAATCGAAGCAGCAGGACAAGAACTTCCAGGGGTTCGGCCGTTTCACGACCGGATCGACCGGCGAGTATCGCTTCCGCACAATCAAGCCGGTCCCCTATCCGGGCCGGCCCGCACCTCACATTCACGTGAAAGTCCTGAAGGGGGACCGCGAGCTTCTCACGACGCAGATCTTCGTCCGCGATCATGCGGGAAACCGGCAGGACGGCATCTACGCCGGCGTGCGGGATCTCATCGATCGCGAACTCGTGCAGGCCGACTTTCGAAAGATCCCCGACTCGAAAACGGGAGAACTGGCCGCTTCGTCCGACCTGGTGATCGGACGGACGCCGGACGAGGCGAGCCTCCAGCGCCGCCGGTCGTAGCACCGCGGCCGCCACTTCGTCCCTCTCGACCTTCTCGTCGCCTGGCCGATCTCAAGAGACCCTGATGCGTCTTCTCATCTCCTCAATGATCGTGCTCTCCTTCGCCCAGTCGGCGATCGGGCAGCCACCTCGTCCTCCCGGACGTGGGCCAGGGGGCGATCGGCCCGCACCGACCGCCGAGGATTTTCTCGCCCGCCTGATGACGTTCGACAAGAACCAGGATGGTCGACTGGCCCGGGAGGAAGTGACTGACTCCCGTCTGCATCCGCTGCTGACTCGCGCCGACGCGAACCAGGAC
>JAEYWB010000293.1 GCA_023429275.1 Planctomycetota bacterium | reverse complement strand
GGGCTCTCGGAACCAGGAGGGGCGAGGAAAGGGGGGCTCGGGGACGGGGTTAATCATATCCCCATGAAAGTCGATTACCAGCGGGTTGCCGGAAGCGGGAACCGGCGCGCGAGGAACGGTGCCGGTCGCATGAGTCCCGTGATCGGGGAGGATCGCACGATGCGAACCGTCCCATCTTTCGTGAGACAAAAAATCAAAAACAGAGCCCGCGCCCTGATCGGCGCGGACTCTTTCGATTGCGACAGGGGCCGACGCTACGACACCCGTTGATCCTGCCCGGTCAGTGTCAGATGCCGACCTTGGGAATCGACTCGTTGAGTCCGGGAAGCTTGACGAGCTCGACGCCGGTGACGTCCGGGTGCTTCGACACTTCTTCGAGCGCGGCGGCCGAAGGCTCGTTGTCGAGATTCAGGATCGCCACCGCGTTGCCGCCCGGCTGGTTCTTCTCGCGACCGAGGGCCATCGAGGAGATGTTGACCTTGTGCTTTCCGAGGACCGTACCGATCGAGCCGATGAGCCCCGGGACGTCCTTGTGGCGGTAGATCAGCAGGAGGCCGTCGAGGTAGGCATCCATCGGGAAGTTGTTGAGCCGTACGAGGCGGAGGAACTCGTTTCCGAACGTCGTCCCCGCCGCGCACTGCTCTCCCTTGTCGGTCACAACGGTTGCGGAGACGAGCGTGCTGAACGGGCCTGACTCGGTGGCACTTGACGTCGTCACACCGAGGCCCTTGTCCCGGGCGATCATCTCGGCGTTGACGATGTTGATCTGATCGACCGCCTGTCCCATGAGACCGGTGACGAACGCGCTCGTGATGAGCTTCGTCGGGCGGCTGGCGGCGTCCCCCTTGTACTGGAGGTTGACTCCCTGAACGTTGCTTCCCCGCGTCAGCTGCGCGAGGAGCGTTCCAAGCCGGTAGCCGAGGTCGAGGTAGGGCCGCAGCCCCTCCATCTCCTGGGCGGAGATCGAGACCATGTTGACCGAGCAGCGGACCTCGTTCTTCGTCAGGAAGGCCGCGACGAGTTCCGCGGCCTCGATCGCCACCTGCTCCTGGGCTTCATCGGTCGAAGCGCCGAGGTGCGGCGTCGAGAGAACCTGCGGCAGCTTCGGCAGGCGGTTCTCCGGCTCAGGCGGCTCCTTGACGAAGACGTCGAGGGCGGCACCGGCGACGTGTCCCGACTCGATGGCGTCCGCGAGGGCCGTCTCGTCGACGATCCCGCCGCGGGCACAGTTCACGATCCGGACACCCTTCTTCATCTTCGCGATCCGGGCCGCGTTGATGAGCCCCTTCGTCTCTTCCGTGAACGGGGTGTGGACGGTGAGGTAGTCGCACTTCGTGATGAGCTCGTCGATATCGCGATAGAGCTCGATGCCGTTCTCCGCCGCCTTCTCGTGAGAGAGGAACGGGTCGTAGCCGAGGACCTTCATTTCGAGGGCGTTGCAACGCTTTGCCACGGAGAGACCGATGCGGCCGAGGCCGACGACGGCGATCGTCTTGCCGGCGAGCTGCACGCCGGTGAAGCTCTTGCGGTCCCACTTCCCGTCCCGCATCGAGGCCGAGGCCGGGCCGATGAAGCGGGAGAGGGCCATCAGCATGGCGATCGTGTGCTCGGCGGTGCTGGTGGTGTTTCCCGCCGGGGTGTTCATGACGATGATCCCCTGCCGGGTCGCGGCCGGGAGATCGATGTTGTCGACGCCGACGCCCGCCCGCACGATCAGCTTGAGCCGGGGCTGGCCTTCGAGGAGGGCCGGGGTGAGCTTCGTGGCGCTGCGGACGATGATCGCGTCCGACGACTTCAGGGCTTCCTTCACCTGGTCGGGCGTCGGCTTGTTGAGGCTGACGACCTCGATGCCCGGCGTTTCCGAGAGGAGCTTGATCCCCGCCTTGGAGAGGTCGTCGGTGATGAGAACGCGATACATGGTCGATCCTGTGCCGCTGTGCGGCGTAAGCCGTCGCCGGAAGTCTTGAACTGCTAGCAGCTTCCGCTCAGTCGCCTGCTGCCGGACGGCAGCCGCGAAAACGGGTAGGATAGACCCTCGGTCGGGATCATCAAGCCCGCGACTCGGTTCGCGATATCCCTCCCGCCGACGATAAAACTGGATGGAAAGGGTCAGGAGCGCCGCCGCGCCCGCGAACGCTCGCCCCCCGAGCCGCCGCCTCCCCCTTCCTGACCGCGTCGCCAGATCTCCCCGAGGATGATCCCCCCGGCGACCGCGACGTTCAGGCTCTCCACCTTCCCGGTCCCCGGGATCTGGACGAACTGATCGGCGAGGGTTTCGATCTCCGGCGAGACCCCTTCCCCCTCGCTTCCGAGGACGACGACGACACGCCGGCCGAGCGGCACGCTGTAAAGCGGATCGCCGCGGTGGCTCGACGTCGTGACCAGGCGGAAGCCGTACTCTTTCAGCTTCTCGAGATCCGCCACCGGATTCGTCAGGCCGTAGACCGGGACAAACTCCGCCCCCCCTTCGGCCACGCGGACCGCCGCGGGCGAGAGGGGTGGGAGGCTGTCTCGCGCCCCGAGCAGGCCGCTGACGCCGAAGTGGGCGGAAATCCGCAGGAGCGAACCGAGGTTGTGCGGGTTCTGGACTCCGTCCAGGTAGAGGAGCGGTCCCGGGATCCGTTTCTCGTCCAGCCAGCGGACCAGGTCGGCCGTTCCCCAGCGACGGTAGTCCCGCGCGAGGATGGCGATTCCCTCGTGATGAATCGAGCCCGTGATCCGCTCGAGGTTGTCCTCCCCGACGATCTGAAAGCCCTTGCGCTGTTCGGCGCACCAGCGGAGGAAATCGTCGAACTGGCGGCCGCGCTCCTCCGTCAGGTAGACGCGGATGATGTCCTGGGCGCGGCGGGCAATCAGCGCCTCGCAGGCGCGCAGCCCGTGGAACTTCTCTTCATTCTCTCCCTGGTGCCGCTCCGCGCGGCGGTCGTCACCCCCGCGGCCCCGTGGATCGGGTCGCGACGGCCTGCGGTTCGGGCCGCCAGGCCGATGCGGTGCGCCTTCGCCCTTTCTCTTCCCT
>JAEYWB010000207.1 GCA_023429275.1 Planctomycetota bacterium | reverse complement strand
GGCTTGACCGGGTCTCGTTCGATGGCCTGAGATCGCCCCCTTCGAAGGCCGGCGACAGCCTACAGGCCATGGAACACCGACGGCGAGATCAGCTCCTCCGAAACAGCCCACTTGAAGGCGCGCTTGATGCGGCTCATCCGACGGTTGATCTCGTTACGGCACAGTTGCTGGTGCTCGATCATGTGCTGGCGGACCGCCTTAAGAGCGAGTGGACCGAAATCTCGGACGCGGGACGTCCCGTACAGCTGGTTGACCGGCTTGAGGGCTCCGCGAAGGCTCACGAACTCGTCGGCTCCCTTGCCGTAGTAGCTCTGGGCGAACTGGAGGTACTTCAGGATCAGTTCCGCGACGGTGAGGTCAGGATCGAGGACGCCGGGTCCTGCATCATGCACGGCAGGAGTCGAGTGGGTGGCCAGTTCGGCGATGAACCGGGCGTGTCGCTCCCGGCTCGTGGGGGCGTCGTAAGGGCCGAAGTAGACGTCTCGGCCTTGGTGACGGGCTCGGCCTTGGCCTGAGGGCTTGTGGAGCGTGTAGCTGGGGATGGCGGACTTGCGTGGCATGGGCGGAATCCTTGGCCGCCTGCGAATAGTGGTAGAACTACCACTTTTCGAAGGCTTCCAAGCCGCTCTGCCCGACACGGGCAGGTACGCTAAGTCGTGCGTTCGGCGAGAGTTGTGAAAGTGTCCCCGACAGGAGTCGAACCTGTGACCTTCAGTTTAGGAAACCGACGCTCTATCCTACTGAGCTACGGGGACTTCGATTGTGCGTGGCCATTGGACACGTCGGGAGGTGTTTCCTCCCCTGTCACGCGACAATGACCCCGGTACGACGATCCGGATGGGGATGTCGACTGGTACAGCATGATATCACCCCCCGGGCAAGATGCGAGAACGCCATCTGTCCCTTGCGGGGCGGCGCTGCAACATCGGTCTGTCGCCCGAACGGCCTCTTCACAACTCGCACCAGTCCGCACTCGCGCGATAGCGGTCGCCGCACTGCTGCTCGCAGCCCTGGCGTCGGCCGTGCTTCCCGTGGAAGCCCCTCCTTCGTCCACCTGGCCTGGAATCCTCTCTGAGGATGGTCCGGGATTTGGAATCGGTACGCTCGCCCGGATTGGCGCCTTGTGGGGGGATCCGAATACCCGCGTCGTCCTCCTGGGAACGGCCCTCCTGGGGATCAGTGCCGGCATTGTGGGTGTGTTCCTGGTGCTGAGACGGCAGGCGCTCGTCGGGGACGTCGTGGGGCATGCGACGCTGCCGGGAATCGCGATCGCCTTCCTGGTGCTTGAGGGGCTCTCCCCCGGTTCGGGGAAATCGACGGCGGGCCTGCTCGCCGGGGCGTTCTGCGCCGGACTCGCCGGAGCGGGGGCGATGCTCCTTGCCGAGAGGCGGACGACTCTCAAGCCCGACGCAATCCAGGCCGTCGTGCTCAGCGTGTTCTATGGATTCGGCGCGGCGCTGCTCTCCGTCATTCAGCAGGTTCCCGGTGGGAACTCGGCCGGGCTCAAGGACTATCTCAACGGCAAGACCGCGACACTCCTTGCGTCTGACGTGACGCTGTTTGCCGGCGTGGCTGTCGGACTGGTGGTCCTGACGCTGCTGCTGTTCAAGGAGCTGACGCTCGTAGCGTTCGACGACGACTTCGCCGCGGCGGGGGGCTGGCCGGTCGGCTGGCTCAATACTCTCCTGATGCTGCTCGTCGTCGGAATCACCGTGCTGGGCCTGCAGAGTGTCGGGCTGATTCTTGTCGTCGCCGCGCTGATCATCCCGGCCGCCGCCGCACGGTTCTGGACGAACGAGGTCCACCGGATGGCGGCGATCTCTGCGGCGATCGGCGGCGTGAGCTCCGTGCTGGGAGTCCTCGCCAGCACCACAATCCCCCGCGTCGCCGCCGGTGGGGCGATTGTCTTGGCCGGAAGCGCCCTGTTCTTTCTCAGTTTCTGCTTCGGAAGCGAGCGGGGACTGCTGCCTCGCTGGGTTCGGCATCGCAACCTCGTCAAGAAGACGGAGCGGCAGCACCTGCTGCGGGGCCTCTACGAGATTCTCGAACAACGCTCTCCCGCGGAACGAGGGCCCGCTGCCGGCCTGAGCCCCTCCCCTGCCGTGAGCCGGGAAGAGGTGGCAAAGCTTCGCGACTGGCGGCCGCACCAGCTCGATCGGCTGCTCGCTTGGGGGGGGCGGGCCGGTTTCCTGGCGATCACTCCCCGGGGAGTCGAGCTGACGGCGTCCGGGATGGAGGAATCGGCCCGGCTCGTCCGGAATCACCGCCTGTGGGAGCTCTACCTGCTGCAGTACGCGGATATGGCTCTCGAGCGTGTCGACCGCGACGCGGACGAGATCGAGCATGTCCTGGACACCGACCTGATCAAGGAACTGGAAGCCCGGCTTCCCGTCCCGGTTCCGGGGACGCCTCTCTCGACCGACCGGACGAATCTGCCACCTTCTCCCCACTGACGGGAGCGCAGCGGCTGGAAAGGCCGCTCCACGGGCGGGCCGGCCGGGATCTTCTTGACCCCCGGGAGCCGGGAGCTTTATCTGAGCGTCCCCCCCATGGAATGGCTGCTGGCGGAGTCCGAGACATGCCTCATCCGGACAACCTCGTCATACGGACGCGAACACGACTGACCGCCCGCGACGGAACCTCGCTTTTTGTCAGGCGTTACGAACGGACAGGCGGCCCGGTCGACCGGATTCTGCTGATCGTTCACGGGACCGGTGAACACGGGAAGCGGTACGATCACTTTTCGACACTCGCCGCGCACCGGGGCTGGACGGTGGTCGTCGGAGACCTGCGCGGGCACGGCCGCTCGGGCGGAACGCCGACTCACCTCCTGCGGTTCGAACAGTACCTCGACGATTTCGACACGCTGATCGACTCGCTGAACGTTCCCCAGGAGCGGCTCGCCATGCTTGCGCACAGCATGGGGGGGCTCGCGGCGATCCGATATGTCCAGACACGGCCGG
>JAEYWB010000184.1 GCA_023429275.1 Planctomycetota bacterium | reverse complement strand
CGCGCAGGCTTACTTGGCCGGCGGCGGGAGCTGGCCCTTTTCGATCAGCGAGCCGTAGGTCTTGCCCGGCTCGTATTCCTTCTTCGCGGCGGCGTTGAGGCCGTCGACGATCTTCTTCTCGTCCTTTTCGTTCTTCGCGCCAATGGCTTCGGCGAGAGCCTTGCCGTAGTCGCTGACGACCTTCTTGTTCTTGCCGCCGTCACCGTGGCAGACACCGCAGTTCACTTTGTCGTCGCCGACCTTCTTGCCGTACGTTTCCTTGAAGGCCTTGTTGTACTGCGGACGGGCCTGGGCGGGCGCACCCGGCATGAGGATGGCGGCCGCGACGGCGGCGCAGAGGAACACACCCAATTTACGCATTGCGAACTCCACGTATCCGAGATGTAGATCGACGGTGTTATCCTCGGGCCGCCAACCGACGACCTGAGAGCGATAAGATGGCGGCACAATCCCTGTACGGCACCGTCTCGACTGCCGGAATTATAAGGTCGGCTGAACTCAGGGTGTCAACTGAACACACCAGCAAGATTTGATGCATTCCGGCCCGATTTGCCGATGATGTTGCGAATTCTCCCACAAAGCGGCCTGGGCGTCGCAGCCTCCTTCTCCCAGCCCATGTCTCCATGCCGCTCCGGTCCAGGGGGGACGCTGGCTTGAGGAAATCGTTGCCATTGGGCAACAGATTCTGGCAAAAGGGTGTTGCGTCCCGGCATCCGTGACGTAGGTTTGCGGACCCTCAACGTTTCGCGACGGCTTCCCCGCCTTCGCGACGTGCTCCCAGCGGTCAACCTCGGATGTGCGGCCCGCGGAGATTGTTCAATGCAGCGCCCCCGCTGCGCGACGATCCCCCGCGGCCAGTGGTTTCCTGCCATCCCGGCGGGAGATGCGCCCTGACACCCATCTGTCCGCGCCCCGGCATGCGCTCCATGCCGTCCGGCCGGACCTGGTCTGTGTCGGTCGACGTCTCGCCGCTCCCGTTCCGCGCCACGCGCCTCCTCCCTGGGAGCAGTGCGCTCGGAGACGGACTCCGTACACAACGAAAGAACTCCGCTGAGGCTCTCATGACGTATCACGGCTCCCTGTTGGTGGTCGACGACGACCGGCACATCTGCGACGCGATGGCGGACTACCTCCGCAGCCTCGGACACCGCACCGAGACGGCCATGAGCTGCCGCGACGCGATCGACCGCATCAAGGAATACAACTTCGACGCCGTCATCTGCGACGTGAACCTTCCCGACGCTGACGGCTTCCAGGTCCTCGAGTGGGTGGTGGGCAACAAGCCCGAGACCTCCGTCATCCTGCTGACCGGTTACGGCACCATCGAGAGCGCGGTCGAATCGATCCGCATCGGTGCGTTCGACTACCTGACGAAGCCGGTGATCGACGACGAGCTCAACCTCGCGATCCAGCGGGCCCTCGGCCAGAAGCGGATTGTCGAGGAGAACCGCAAGCTCAAGAAACAGCTCGACGAGAAGTTCGGGATCTCGAACATCATCGGCCGCGATTACAAGATGGCCAAGATGTTCGACCTGATCGAAAGCGTGGCCGACACGCGGACGACGGTCC
Source organism: Planctomycetota bacterium (assembly GCA_023429275.1). Lineage (GTDB taxonomy): Bacteria > Planctomycetota > Planctomycetia > Planctomycetales > Planctomycetaceae > Planctomyces_A. The sequence continues at coordinate 2,141 of JAEYWB010000184.1, read as the reverse complement.
TGATCCTCGGCGAGAACGGCACCGGCAAGACGATCACTGCCCGGGCGATCCACCAGCTCAGCAGCCGCCGCGACAAGCCGTTCGTGGAAGTCGCCTGCGGAGCCCTGACCGATACGCTCCTCGAGAGCGAACTGTTCGGCCACGTCGCCGGCTCGTTCACCGGAGCCACCGGCGACAAGGTCGGAAAATTCCTCCAGGCGGATGGCGGAACGCTGTTCCTCGACGAAATCGGGACCGCCTCCCCGAGCCTGCAGGTCAAGCTCCTTCGAGTCCTCCAGGACCGCGAGTTCGAGGCGGTCGGCGGCAACAAGACCCACAAGGTCGACGTCCGGCTTGTCCTCGCGACGAACGAAAACCTCGAAGAGCGTGTCCGGACCGGCGAGTTCCGGCAGGACCTCTTCTACCGCATCAACGTCATCTCGATCACGCAGCCCCCGCTCCGTGACCGGATCGGCGACATCCCGCTGCTGGTCGATCACTACCTCGCCGAGATCAACGAGCAGACCGGCAAGAAGGTCGAGGCGTTTGACGAGCAGGCGATGCAGCTCCTCCAGCGGTACAGCTGGCCGGGGAACGTGCGTGAGCTCGTGAACGTCGTCGAGCGGGCGGTCGTCCTCGCGAAGGACCCGATCATCACCGCCGCCGACCTTCCGGAAGCCCTGCGGCGCGACATGCAGGAAGCCCGCTACAACGGCGGCCGGGTCGGCCTCGGCAACCTCAAGACGGCCCTCGCCAACCCCGAACGTCAGATCATTGTCGACGCCCTCGAGGGGAACGGCTGGAACCGCCAGGAGACCGCCCGGATGCTCGGCATCAACCGGACGACGCTCTACAAGAAGATGAAGAAGTTCGGCATCGAGTACGAAACTCACGCCCAGATGTCGTAGGAAGCGATCAGCTTTCCGCGTCCCCGTTCAGAACAGTCCCCGCCCTGCTGGTTCACATCACTCGAGATCCCGGATCCGCCTTCCTGGTGGGTCCGGGATTCTTTTGTTGGCGCCGGTCGCAACCTCAGTAGCCATCTCGCGGCGCAAGATGAGCGAGCCACCATCGGCATTCCGCCCAGGACGCGTCACCCTTCCGCCTCCACACCTTTCGCAACTCGTTATCTGACCATGGATAGCACGGATTGCAGGATGAGGATCACCGGCCGACGCTCATCCGGCAGGAAGCGTTCATCCCGATTGGATGTGCAGGTTCCCTCTCCCCGCGGAGCACCGCCGGGCAGGCTCTGCGCTTCCCCTGGAAGCGACGTGTCGTCGATCCTCATTTGTAGCCGTGTCATCCGTGCTATCCGCAGCCAGGCCCTGCTGCCGCGATAACGTTGAGAGGTGCTGACGACAGGGAACCCCGGGCAGGAGCGCCCCTCGCTTGTCCCTCTGCTCGAAATTGTTCTACTGACGTCATCGGCCGCCTCGTCAGGGCGCGTCGCAATGCCTTTCCCGACGGGGACTTGCCATGGTCAAAACCGCCTCCACGATGCTCGCGCTGGGAAGCTGTCTTCCCAGGTTTTCGCTTCCGAATGTCGACGGCCGGACGGTGACCTCCGAGGACTTTGCCGCCGCGCCGGGGCTCCTCGTGATCTTCATGTGCAATCACTGCCCGTTCGTGATCCACATCCGCGAGGCACTGGCCGCCTTTGCCAGAGAGTACCAGGCGAAGGGGCTTGCCATCGTCGGGATCAGCTCGAACGATGTCGACGCCTATCCGCAGGACGGTCCCGAACAGATGAAGAGGGAGCACGCCTCCGCGGGGTACGTCTTTCCGTATCTGTTCGACGCGACGCAGGAGGTCGCCAAGGCGTTCCAGGCGGCCTGCACGCCGGACTTCTTCCTGTTCGACCAGCATCGCAAGCTGGTCTACCGCGGCCAGTTCGATGACACCCGCCCCAAGGCCAACCAGACCGCGACGGGGGCCGACCTCCGGGCAGCGTGCGACGCGCTCCTTTCCGGGAAGCCCGTCGTCGGGAAGCAGCTCCCGAGCATCGGCTGCAACATCAAGTGGAAGTCAGGGATGGAGCCACAGTACTTCACCGGTCAGCCGGCGGTGTAGGGGACAGGGAATAGGGAACAGGGAACAGGGAACAGACAATCCGGCTCCCTATCTCTCATCCGCTCTGTCACCTGCCCCCTGCCCCCTGC
>JAEYWB010000144.1 GCA_023429275.1 Planctomycetota bacterium | reverse complement strand
AAGGGCATCTGCGGATGTAGCTGGTCGGGTTCGAGCGGCGCACCCTAGCCTATCCGCAAAGCGCGAGATTCGAAGGGCTGTCGCGGATATCACACTTGCGGTCCAATCTCTGAATTCAGGAGTGGATGATGGGGGTCAACCGTCCATATCGTCGAACCTGTAGACAGCTCGCAGATGGAAGTTACGCGGGTAGCGGACACGGGAAATATGTGTCACATCGAATGTATGCGAAGGAGCCAGAGCACTACGTGCGGGCATTCCTACTTCTTCAGAAGGATCTTCGAGAATTATTCGACTACGTCGAACCCGCGGATCAAAATGTAGAATGCTATTCGTTTCGTATTCATGAGTTGCTCTTGCGAGCCTGCGTTGAAGTGGAAGCAAACTGCAAGGCCATTCTTCTTGAAAACGGTTATCAGAAGAGCGGCAACTTGAACATGTCTGATTACAAGAAGATTGACCAATCTCACAAACTCTCAGAGTACATGGTCCGTGTTCCGACTTGGCGCGGATCCCAAAACACCCGGACTCCATTTGCAGCCTGGTCCACTGGAGGAAGCTTGGGCTGGTATGAGGCTTACCATGCTTCGAAGCACAATAGGCACACTGACTTTCAGAAGGCAACGTTCATTAACATGCTCGACGCGGTGACTGGTTGTCTAACAATCCTTTCCGCCCAATTCCGCGACGAAGACTTCTCTGCTCAGTCATCTGCTCTGTTGTGCGAAGGATCAGGGGATGGCATGGACGATGCGATCGGCGGCTTCTTTCGGCTGAGGTTTCCCAACTCTTGGCTACCAGCAGATCGGTACGACTTCGACTGGAGCGTCCTACGGGCAGAATCGGATCCGTTCCAAAACTTTCCGTATCCCTAGACCGCAGCTTCGCCAAGCTATGGCAGTGTCGATCCCTAGAGTTCGTTAGGGTTTCGTCAGGGGTGGTCGTTCCGGTTACACGGATTCTGCCGTCCCGTTCCGGGCGTTCTTCTCTGGCAGCATCACTTTCGTCGCAATTCGGGGACATCCGGGGCGCCGCTTCGATCCGCTGGGCTAGCTTTGGTCAGTTTCCTCAAACCGCTGACCTGCCCCGCCTGCGAATCGAGTCCCAGGCGGTCAATGACCGGAGTGACTGATGGCCAAGGACCCCTGGAGCCGCCCCACCCTCGACGACCTGCGTTCGATCCTCGAATCGATCGGCAAATCGCCGGTCGAACATGGCCGAACCACCGAGCGGCTCGAGCTTTCCGTTCCCGCCGAGATTACGACCAGCCGCGGCAACACCATTGCCGCCATGACTCGCGAAATCAGCCGGACCGGGATCGGCCTCGTTCACCGCGGCTCGATCTCCCCGGGCGAGGTCAAAGTCCGCATGGCGAGCGAAACTCGAGAATTCGAGTACCTCGTCCAGGTCGAGTGGTGCCAGCCCTGCGACAACGGCATGTTCCTGAGCGGCGGGCGCTTTCTCAGCCAGAAGACGAATGCGGTGTAGTCAGGCTGCAGGCTTGAGGCGGCAGGGTGGGCGAGAAGGCGCGGGTTTGCCGATGCGCGGCAGATTTGTCTTCGGGCGTGGAGAAGTTTGCATGCGCGAACCGATCAGGTCTATGATCCATCCACCGAGGTGAATGGATCGCCGCGGTCCCGCCAGCTCGCCCGCCTGATTGACTTCCTGCCATGTTGAGATTCCTCGCACCTCGCGCATCCAGCACTTCTCGCCGTCAGTTTTGTGACGGAGTGAGCCGGCGCTCGTTCCTCCAGGCCGGTTCGCTTGCCGTCGGCGGGTTGACGCTCGAGCAGCTTGCTCGGGCGGAAGCGGTCTCGGGGAAGACGAGTCACAAGTCGGTCATCATGGTCTACCTGTCCGGTGGACTTGCTCACCAGGACAGCTTCGACCTGAAGCCGGAGGCACCGGCCGAGATCCGCGGCGAGTTCAAGCCGATTGCAACGTCGGTCCCCGGAATCGAAGTCTGCGAGCTGATGCCGCGGCTCGCCGAAGTCATGGACCGCTGCTCTCTGATCCGCTCGGTCGTCGGCCAGCGGGACGAGCACTCCAGCTTCCAGAGCCTCACCGGTTACACGATGGACCAGACGCAGCGGGAGCAGCGGCCGAACTTCGGCTCTGTCGTGTCGCGCGTCCTCGGGCCGACCGATCCGGTCATCCCGCCGTTCGTCGACCTCTTCCCGCGGATGCAGCACCGTCCGTACAACAGCTACGGAGCGGGCTACCTCGGCACCTCGGCCGACCAGGTTCGTGCGGATGGCGAAGACCTTGCGAGCATGAAGCTCCGTTTCATCGAGTCCAGCCAGTTCCAGCGCCGCCAGGGGCTCCTCTCGGAACTGGACCAGCTTCGCCGGGAAACCGATCGGGTCAGTGCCGTCTCGGAAAGCTACCGGAAGGCGTTTGACGTCCTGACCTCCTCCCGGCTCGTCGACGCGATGGACCTCGACAAGGAGGATCCCGCCATTCGCGAGCGTTACGGCAAGGGCTCTCCGAAACACCAGGGAGACGGAGCCCCGCTGTGGAACGAGCAGCTCCTCGTCGCGCGGCGGCTTGTCGAAGCCGGGGTCCGGGTCGTCACGGTCGCCTACGGCTTCTGGGACACCCACGGCCACAACTTCACGCACATGCGGAAGAACCTGCCGACGTTCGACCAGGGGATCGCGGCCCTCGTGCAGGACCTCTATGAGCGGGGCCTCGACAAGGACGTGACGCTGTGCGTCTGGGGGGAATTCGGCCGCAGCCCGAAGATCAACAAGGATGCCGGTCGCGACCACTGGGCGCCGGTGCAATCGGCCCTCCTCTCGGGAGGGGGAATGCCGGTCGGCCAGGTGATCGGCTCGACGGACAAGACCGGCGCCGCGGCGGAGAACCGGCCGGTTCACTACCGCGACGTCCTCGCGACCCTCTACCACAATCTCGGCCTCGATCCGCACGCGTTCGTGCGCGACGTCAGCGATCGCCCTGTGACGCTCATGCCCGACGACGCCCGGCCGATTCGCGAGCTGGCGTAGTGAGCATTTCGTTGCTGACGTCAGTTCGTGAATCGACCTCGGCCCTTCGTTCGTTCAGCCTTCGCGCGGCTCCCGATTCAATCGACATGCCTCGGGAGTGAGACGATGGAAAACGGGAGGTGGACCGGGCGATGGTCGGTCGGCTGCGCGGTGGTGTTTGCCGGCTTCCTCTTCCTGGCCAGCCTCTGGATCCTGCTCTTCGCGGGAGACCCGATCGGCGAGGCACTCCTCGGTTCCGGTGTGGTGGCAGCGATCGCCCTGGTCGGGGCAGGCCTGTTCGGCCTGCTGGGATATCGGGACCAGCTCCGGCGGCGGCGGATCCTTGCGGAGGTGCGGAGCAGGCTGGAAGCGCGAGAGGGGGCCAGTGACGACGAGGCGTGCCGGCCGGTTCCTGTCGAGGCGAGGCCGTTCTTCCTGGAGGTCAGAAGCGCTGTCGCCGAATTCTTCGAGTGTCCGCCGGAGTGGCTCCGGGCGAACGACTCTCTCGAAGCCGACTACCGATCCGCAGAACTCGGAAGTGTCGAGCTCGAATGGCACGTCTTCGAGAGAATGCGGAAGAAGCTCGAATACGGCTTCATCCATGAGGATCTGATCCGGGACAAGGCCGCCGAGGGGACCCTCGCCGACCTGGCGGAGTACGTCCGGGAATTGTTCGACAAGATCGAGCCTCCTCCCGCCGCTCCCGAGGCCGTGGATGAAACAACGAACCCGGCTCCGTAGAACGGCGATCCATGCCATCCAGCGGCGCCGGGCTCTTGCTTGATCAGGAAGCGTAATGGATTGGTACAGCCAGGATTATGGGTTCGTTCGATTAGCCGGAACGCGATAGCGTCCGGTTCGAACCGGGGGCTAGCGCCCGCCGGCGAATGGACGCAACCTGAAATCCCAGATGTGACAAAGCCGTAGGGGCTTCAAACGACTATTCGATCGGAGCAAGTTGCGGACCGATCGCCGGCACTGCCTCTGGCGGCGGAGCCATCGGAAGCGTGCCGATCATGTTGTCCGGTGCGATGCTGAGCGGAACGGGATTACTCGCCGCGCCGTCGCCGCGGACGACGACGATCTGAGCATCGACCGCCGAGGCGGCATTGATGTTCGGCACCGTAAACTGCACCCCGAGGTCGTACCAGCCCCGGATTTCGGCCGAGAACTGCTGGTCGCCGACCGTCACGATCAGCTCGCCCGGTTCCGGGCCGAGCCCCTCGCCGGCAAGCGACACGACACTCTGCGGGGCCGCCGCCGTGACGTCCGTCGAGAACGCCGCCGGGTCGACCGGGAAGATCTCGCCGCGATCCACGATGGCGCCGTTGTTCGCCTTGTCGACCTCCGGCAGAGCGTTGCGGCTGTCGACGACCGCATGGAGGAACTGGAACGGAACCTGATTCCCTTCCTGATCGATGCTCATCCGGTTCACTTCGACCGGCAGGCGGATGTCGATCGGAATGATCGTGTCCGGCTGGATCTCGGGAATCGTCACACCGGCCTGCAAGGCACCGCTCGCCAGGTGCCGGTCGTTGGAGGCGAAGAGCGTAATATCGACCGGCTGCTGGATCGGCTGCCGCGAGTTGCTCCGAATCCAGACGCGGAACCGGGGGCCGAGGTTCTCTTCGATATGCCCCGGATCGACGAACCGGATCGCCAGCATCTGCAGGTCGTTCCCGGCATCGACAATGACCGGCGGCACGTCGACCCAGGTCCCTGCGACCTCGACCGGAAGGGGCTGCCAGACGGGGTATTCATAGACCGTCACGACCGGGCACGGATCGTAGTAGATCGGCCGGACGACGAATGGACGCGGATCGTAGATCGGCAGCACCGTTCCCCAGAACGACCATCGCACCCAGGGGCTCCAGACCGGCTGCCAGCAGTAACGGGGATACCACCGCGGTCCGGGGTACCACGCACTGAAGCTGTGCCGGGTGTAGTTGTTGAACACCGGGCTCATCGTCCGCCGCTGCCAGCCTCCGCGTTCGATGAGAGCGTTGTTCAAGCGGAGCTGGCGGGAAACGTCGCCCCGAGCCATCAGGTTGTACTGGCGGTCGAGTTGGTACTTCTGTCCCACTCGCGACTGGACCAAGGGACGGAAGTCGTTGTCGCGGATGCGGACCTGGAACCGGCCTGACACACGGTCAAGGTTGAGTGCGGCCAGGTGAGGGTCCTTCCGAACGGCATCGGTGCTTCGCAGCTTGGCAAACTCGGCCTGAAGCTGATCCGGCGTCCGGACGCGGCGGAGATTCTCGAGAGCTTCCGCAGCGCGGGCGTCCCGGACACGTTCGGCGAGACGCTCCGTCGGTTCGATCCGGAGTTGCTTCACGGGACGTCTGTCGTTGTCGGGCGGATTGAGATCAGTCCCGGTCCGGCCAGGGCGGAGACGGGCGTCAGCATCGTCGTCGCGGCCGGGCTGACCAGGAAGCCGCGGACGATCGTCCCGGCGATTGTCCCCGCGACCTTCATCGCGGTCCCGTTCGCGATCCGTCTTGCCGTCGCGGTCATTCATTCCCGGAAAGCCAGGAAGGCGTCCCGCCGGGGGAGTCACGCCGGGCCGGCCGTCCGGTCTGGCGTCGCGATCTCGGTCGCCGGGAAATCCCGGAAGACTGTCGGGACCTGGTTTGCGGACGTTATCGCGGGAGCCTGGGCTGACACCGGGAAGATCCGGCTTGCGATCCCGCGGTTTATCGGTGGAGCCATCGCGGTTGCGACCGCCGGGAGGCAGATTCGGCGGGGTTGTCGGAAGACCGGGAAGGGAGGGCCGACCGTTCTCGCCGCGCGGCTTGCCGTCCGGCACGGGGACGCCCGGCAGATTCGGAAGGCGCCCCCCCGGGATTCCGGGGGAGCGGTCCCGACCCCGATCCTTGGAGTCACGCTCTCCTGCCTCGTCGCCCGCGGGCTTGCGAGGTTCGCCCGGGCGCGGGGATCGATCAGCAGGCTTCGGACCATTGGCACCGGGGGCAGGGAGGGTGACCCCGGGTGGCGTACCCCGGCCGGGTAGCCGCCGCGCGGCATCGTCTCCCCGTCGCGAGGGGATTTCTGGCTTCTTCGTTTCCACCGGAGCCGTGGGAGTGACGCGTGGGACCTCGCCACGACGCGGGGGCGTCGGCGCGGCAGGCGTCGTCTGTCGGGGAGCAACGATCTGGGGGCCCGGCTGCTCGTTTCGAGGTTTCCGGTCTGCGACGGGGGAACGAGGAGCCTGCAAAGCCCGAACGTCTCCACGGGGCGGATCGTTCCGCTTCGGAGGATCGATCCGCGGCGTTTCAATCCGACGCGGAGTATCGGCTCGCGGTGCGGCTTTCGGCGGGGTGGGAGGCTGGACTCGCGCAGCCGGAGCTTCCCGGCGCGGAGCCACCGGAGGGGCCGTGGCGCGAGGGGCCGCCCCGGCCGGGGGTCTGGCCTCGCCTCCCCCCTTTCCTCCCCGTTCCGG
>JAEYWB010000138.1 GCA_023429275.1 Planctomycetota bacterium | reverse complement strand
GCGCGGAGTGGAGCGAATCGGCTCAAGAACCTGGGGCAAGTCATGCTCGCCCGAGCGGCTGCAGACCGTGGAGTACCACCTGGACGGTCATCAGTCCCGTCAGGGACGGCAGGAAATAGCCCCCCGTTTCAACGGGGGGCTTGTTCTTTCGTCCTTGGCGGGACTTGCCCGTTTGATTGTCGATTCTTCTGCCCGCTGGCACGGGCTACGACCTGTCGCCACCGTCGCGTCTGGCGGAACTTACTTCCGCTTCGGATCAGAAATCTCTGCGACGGTCGGCCGGCGGAAGAGCCGGTAGAAAATGCCGTCGATGCCGAACCAGGTTCCTGTCGGAAGGGCGGCAATCGCCAGCAGGGCCAGAACTTCAATCAGGTTCTTGTTCACCACGAAGCTGTGCTCGGGGCCGGGAGGCTGCGGAACCCCCGGGAACGGCGGCACGACGAGGTAGAACGACAGGACCATCACCGCACCGGCCACGGCGGCCAGCCGCGTGCAGAGCCCGAGGATCAGCAGCGGACCGAGGATCAGCAGTCCCCACATGGCCTGCGAGCTCGCCCGATGGAGCGGCGTGTTCTCGGGAGGCAATGCTCCCTTCGCCATCTGCTCCGCCGTCAGGAGCTTCATCGCCTCGTTCTTGAACTCCGTCTCGAGGGCCCGGACCGGGCCGACGAGCTTCGCCCGTTTCTCCGCGACCAGCTTTCCGATCCGCTCCGCGTGGTCGAGCTGGTAATCGATCTTCGCCTGCTTGAGCGCGGCCTCATATTCCTTGAGCGTGTCCTTGTACGACTGGATCTCGCCATAGCGGACGATGTCATTCTTTTCCGCGGCGGTCCCGGGGGTGAAGGCACGGGTCTTCGGATCCCAGATGACGCCGATCCGGTCGGGATCGACCGCCAGCGAGGCTTTGAGTTTCTGGCGGAACGTCAGGTTGTTCGCCATCTTGCGGAGGGCGTCGAACTCCGTCAGGAAGGTGACCATCTCCGGCGACGCGGGGATCGGGTTGCCCTGGGCGTCGAGCTTCTCCTCTCCGAACTCGTTCGCGAGGACATAGTCCTTCCTGGCCTCAGTTCCGATGTTCTTGACGCCAAGGGCCCGTTCCAGGCCGGTGAACTCGGGGCCCGTGATCGGCCCGGTCGCGACGAGCGAGACATCGTCATACTTGAGGACCGGCGGGAGCAGCTTCGGGTCGATGCTCTGGAGCACCGCGGGCGCTCCCTTCACGGATCGCTTGAACGACTCCGCCGGGTCGAGCAGCCGGGAGAGCTGGGCCTGCTGCGATTCCGACAGTCCGTAGAACGCGTTGAACCGTGCCGCCCAGCGGTCCCACTTATCGCTCATCTTCTCGTAGTCGAGCCAGTTGAGGTCGTCGGGGTCGCCGGTCATGTTGCGGAACTGGTCGCGAAACGGTCCCTGCGCGGCCTTGAGGTAGCCCTCCGCCGACCACGGGTTGTTCGTCTTGAACGTGCTGTACTTCCACAGTCCTTCGTAGAGAAAGTGCCAGCCGATCGCGAGCCGGAGGATCACGAGGAACAGGATGGCAATGACCGAGACTCGCTTCAGATCGTTCACAACACAGTCTTTCGAGCGCAATGCCGCCGGAAGTCCGCCGTCGGCTCCTGATTGCTGATCTTTCGTGGGACCGTCGCCGTTCTGATCCGGCGTCCGCTCCGCACCCGTCACCACGCGTTCTCGTCGATCTCTCCCGTCCCGAAAAACAGGGCGTCGTCCGGGATATTGCAGACGACCGGTTCGAGAGTGCGTCCTCTGGCGGGGGCCGGAATGAGCAGCGCCCCGAGAGATTCATGAGTATCGCAATACTCCCGGGCCTTTTCGAGTCCGAGGGCGTAGAAGGCGGTCGAGACGGCGTCCGCCTCCTCGGCGGTCGGAGCCAGGACGGTCACCGAGAGGAGCTTGTCGGCCGGCCAGCCGGTGCGGGGGTCGAGGATGTGGCCGTAGCGCTTCCCCTCGTGGCGGAAATACTGGATGTTCGAACCGCTTGTCGCCATCCCCTGGTTCCGCAGCAGAACCGTCGCGTACCGCTGTTCCGTGAACAGGGGGTTCCGGATGCCGATCGGCCACCCCCCCTGGCCGTTGTGGTCCCCCTGGGCGTAAAGGCTGCTGAAGCCGCCATGGACCAGGAAATCGTCGATCTTCGCGTCGCGCATCTCCTCGGCGATCCGGTCGATCGCGTAGCCTTTTCCGATCGCCCCAAGGTCGAACTTCACCCCCGGCTTGCGGAAGCGGATGGTGGAATCTTCCTCGCGGAACTCGACGAGGCGCTCGATGCCGGTTCGGTCGAGGGCGGAGGAGATCTCCTCCTGGGTCGGAATCCGTCCCTCTTCGCGGCATCGCCGCCAGAGGAGGATGAGCTCGCCGGAGGTCGGGTCGAACGCGCCGCCGGTTTCGACCGAGAGGCGTTTCGCCCGCAAGAGCAGGTCAAAGAGCCGCCGCTCCACCACCAGGGGAGCCTCGGCGGCGAGCTGGTTCAGGCGGGAGACTTCGCTGTCATCCCTGTAGACCGTCAGCTGGCGATCGAGTTCATGGACGAGGTCGAGGGAATGCGAGGCCGCCATGACGACGGGGGGCAGGACGGGATTGAGGACGGCGCACCAGGGGCAGGCCATCGCCCGGGTCTCGAGGCGGATGGTGTCGCCCGCCTCGGGCGCGGCCTGGGTGATACCGTCAGCGATTCGATCGCCGGCCCGCCCGATCTGCTTGAGGACCGAGCGACCGGAGAGGAAT
>JAEYWB010000082.1 GCA_023429275.1 Planctomycetota bacterium | reverse complement strand
GTCGAACCGCGCCCAGGAGGTGACGTCCCGCTGGCGACCGTCGCTGTTTCGGGCGACGACACGGCTCTGCTGCCTGGCTGAGGGTTCGAAGATCCGCGACTTGGGGCTGATCTCGATTCCCGTGATCGTCGGGTCGGTCTGAAGTGCGGGAGCGGGCGCTCCGGATTTGAGCCAGGCGACGAGCGTCTGGTAGTCAACGCTTCCCCTTTGCAGCCGGCTCCCGCCGCCGTGTGCGACCTGCATCGTCGGCTTCTTGAGGAAGAGGCTCGTCTCGGGCTCGAGGAGGTTGACCCGCCGTCCCTGCCGGTCCCGGAGAATCGACTGAAAGTCCTTCTCGGGATCGAAACAGAACACTGACAGGACGAATCCCCCCTTGCCGTACTGGCTGGCATGGCAGGATCCCATGTTGCAGCCCGCGCGGCTGAGGATCGGGGCGACGAACTCCTGGAACCCGGGCCGAGGGTTTTCGGCGATCCCGCTTACCGTCACGGAAACCGAGTGCTTCAGTCCGCCGACGGCGACTTCAATCTGTGTCGTCCCGTTTCGCAGGGCGGTCAGGCTCCCTCGCGAACTCACCTCGACAAGTGCCGGATCGGCCGAGCGGAAAGTCGCCTGGGTGGAGAGGTCCCGGGAACGGTCAGTCACCGCTCCCTGGGCATCCGTTTCCCGCACGAGCAGCTGCGCTCTCGAAAAGTTCCCCAGAAGTTCGACGGTCGCCGGCTCGATGGCGAAGCCGACAGGAGCGGGGGCCGGACTGGAATCGGCTCCGGCAATTTGGGGGACGAGCAAACAGATCAGGCTCCAGGCCAGCAGTCGCATGGAGTGCTCCGGTTTTAGGGGGGCGGATTAGGGAGGGATGGAACTGGCGGGGCAAAGAGGCAGGTGGGAGATCGCCGGAAGGAAACCTCCGGTTCCGATTATTGCGGGCGTTCAACCTCTATTCCAGACTCAACTTGCGAATAGGTCAAAAGTTGCTGATCTGTTGCATTCCGTGCGGCCGAGGCTCTACGATGCCGATGTTCGTCCCTCCTTGTTTCGGCCCGCCCCACCCCCCGCCGCGACAACCTTCCCCACACTCCGCCCCCCTTGGGAGTCTTCGTGATGCTCGATCTCTGCATGGGCCAGATCCGTGACTGCGAACGCGTCACCCGCCGGAGCCTGCTTCGCGTTGGAGCACTCTCGGCTCTCGGGATCACCCTTCCGATGTGGCGGCAGGCCCGGGCGAATTCCCCCGCGGCTGCCGAGGGAGCCAACTGCATCCTGATCTGGACGCAGGGGGGGACCAGCCATCACGACACGTTCGATCCGAAGCCGAATGCCCCGGTGAGCGTGAAGGGAGAATTCGGCGTCATCCCGACTGCTGTCCCGGGCGTCCAGTTCACCGAGATCGTGCCGAACATGGCACGCGAACTCCACCGCTTCGGACTTCTGCGGAGCTGGAACCCCGAGAACGGCAGCCACGGTCATGCCGACCAGTGGGTTCTTTCGGGACGGCGGTTCAATCAGTCGGTCCACTATCCGACCTACGGCTCCGTTGTCAGCATGACGAAGGGTTTCCGGACGGCGCTTCCGCCGTTCGTTCAGCTGGGGACGTCGGTCGACCAGCGGTTCGGTGGCGGACAGTCCGGGATTCTCGGGCTGCAGCACAACCCGTTCACAATGGTCGCCGATCCGAACCAGAAGCAGTTCATGGTCCGCGACATCACGCCGCCGGCCGGGATCGTCAACGAGCGTCTCGACCGCCGGAAGAAGATGCTGAGCGCCGTCGACGAGCTGCAGCGCCGGGCCGAGCTCCAGCCGGCCGCCTACGAGGCGCTCGACGAGCATTTCCGCGCGGCCCTCAACATGATCACCGCCCCGGAGACGAAGCGGGCGTTCGCGATTGAAGAGGAGTCCGAGGGACTTCGCGACCGCTACGGTCGGAGCAAGTTTGGTCAGAGCGCCCTCCTGGCCCGGCGGCTCATCGAGTCCGGCGTCCGGTTCGTCACGCTGACCGATGGGGGCTGGGACACGCACGCCAACAATTTCGCCTCGCTGAAGAAGAGCCGGATTCCGCCAGTTGACCAGGCGCTGCCGGTTCTTCTCGAAGACCTGGAAGATCGTGGGCTGCTCGATTCGACACTCGTTGTCTGGGTGACGGACTTCGGTCGGACGCCGACCATCAACTCCGCCAGCGGCCGCGACCACTGGGCGAGCTCCGGCTTTGCCATCATGGCGGGGGCGGGAATCCCCGGCGGATCGGTGATCGGGGCGACCGATGATGAAGGGGGCACGCCGATCCGGGACGAATACAACACGTCTCACATCGCAGCGACGGTCTACCAGAAGCTCGGCCTCCCTCTCGACCTGTACGCCACCGCGCCGGATGGTCGCCCGATCCGCCTGATCGACGGCGAGCCGATCAAGGAATGGATCTGAGTGCTGCGAATTACGTCAGACATGACGGACGTAGGCTCGGCAGGCATGTCGGGCCACGAATCCGATCGTCGATGACCGACCGTTCGTTGTGACGCTCCTGTTGCAGCGGTACGCTTTCCGGGATCAAACGACAGTCCCCGAAAGTGAAGCGGAATGATTTGCGTCAGCCTGGGCC
>JAEYWB010000044.1 GCA_023429275.1 Planctomycetota bacterium | reverse complement strand
GTCGTGAAGAAAGTGGTTCCGGCGGAACTGCTGTCGGCAGCGACGGCCTATCACATCAACCCGACCGGCAAGTTCGAAGTGGGCGGGCCTCACGGCGACACGGGACTGACTGGCCGGAAGATCATCGTCGACACCTACGGCGGCTGGGGCCGTCACGGCGGGGGAGCGTTCAGCGGTAAGGATCCGACGAAGGTCGACCGCAGCGCCGCCTACATGGCCCGCTACGTCGCCAAGAACATCGTCGCCGCCGGCCTGGCCAAGGAGTGCGAAATCCAGCTCGCCTACGCGATCGGCGTCGCCGACCCGGTGAGCGTCCACGTCGACACCCGCGGCTCGAACACGGTTCCGGAAGCGAAGCTCGAGAAGGCGGTCCGGGAAGTCTTCCCGCTCACGCCGCTCGGGATCATCAATCACCTGCAGCTCCGCCGCCCGATCTACCGCAAGACCGCCTCGGGCGGGCACTTCGGCCGGAGCGACAAGGACTTCACCTGGGAAGCGACCGACAAGGCCGGCGCTCTCCGCGAAGCCTGCGGCGTCTCGGGCTCGGCCCCGGCTCCGCAGTTCCAGTTCTGATGATGTGGAAGTGAGAAGTATCAGGTATCAAGTATCAAGGAAGGCTCCTGATACTTGATACTTTGAACCTGATACTTCCTTCCCGTTGTTCCTGCCGGAATGGATTCCGCGATGACTCCGAATGTTCGCCATCTGCTCGCCCTCCTGCTCAGCGGGGGGGCGTTTTCATTGGGGGCGGTCCTGTTTGCCCGGGCGGCAGTCGGCGCTGCGACGGAGGGCCTTCCCTGGAGCGTGCGAACCCTTGCCGCGCTCACGGCAGCCGCCCTCGCCTGGGGAGGCTGGAGCGTGGCCTGGTCGCGGCGATTCACGGCCGCCGAGCCCGTCGTCGCCATCGGGGCAGGGGGCGTCCTGGTGACGCTTCCGACATTCCTCGCCGTCTCCGCACTCGCGGGGGGAGGGGCAACGGTCGCCGGGCTTGTCGCCGCGATCGGACTGGTCGGGGCGGTTACGATCGCGACGGTGCTTCATCCGCTCGGACGGCTCGCTGACGACGCGATTCGTGAAATCGCTATCTCGAAAGTTCTCGACTCTGCGTCGAGTCCGGCTGTGGCCTCGCCCGCTGGAGGGGCTGAGATCGCCGTTCCGTTCGCTGGCGGAGCCGATGCACGCTGCGAGATCCTGCCCGCTGTAAGGGCAAGCCAGAAGTGGACGCGAACCACATCCGAAGGACTCGAATCGATCGAGGCGGAAATTGAGGTCCGCTTCGCGGCGGGAGAGAGGCAGGTTTTCGTGCATCTGCCCATCCAGCCTTCACTCCCGTCGACGCCGTCCGTCGAGTGTGAGCCGGTCGACTCGGCGGAAATCGAGCTGGAAGTGGAGCTCGTCACGCCGTTCGGCGTCCGGCTGCTTGCCCGTCGCGGGCCAGCCTGCGCGGGTCCGCTCAGTACGACAATTGCGGTTCTGCTGACGGCCGGGGCGGACGGACTCGCGGAAAACGCGGCCTGACCGTCGCCCATCTTGCGCCGCACGAACGATTTGCGGCTGGAAAACCGTCTGCTATCCTCCCGTCGCGGACCGGCCCCGCAGGAGAGCGGCCGGCCCACGAGTCCTGACAGGGGACCGTGATTCAGGACTCCTCAGTCGCATCGCCCGGGATACAGGTTTCATGGCTCAGATCAACGCAGGGGATTTTCGTAAGGGGATCAAGGTCATCATCGAAGGGAAGCCTTACGACATGATGCACTGCGAGTTCGTGAAACCCGGCAAGGGCCAGGCCCTCTACCGCACGAAGGTCCGGAACCTCCTCACCGGGCAGGCCCTGGAAATCACCTACCGCAGTGGAGACAGCCTCGAAGCGGCCGACGTCAGGAACTCGGACGGCAGCTACTCGTACTTCGACGGTACGAACTACATCTTCATGGACAACGACAGCTTCGAGCAGGTCGGCCTCTCGGCCGAGATCTGTGCCGACCGCATGAAGTACATCAAGGACGGCGTTCCTGTCCAGCTGCTGTTCTGGAATGACCAGCTCATCGACGTGACCCCGCCGCAGCACATCGTCCTCGAAGTGACCTACACCGAACCGGCCGCCCGTGGAAACACGGCGAACAACGTGACGAAGGGTGCGACCGTCGAAACCGGCGGCGAGATCCAGGTTCCGGCGTTCATCAACACCGGGGACAAGATCAAGATCGACACGCTGACCGGCGAGTACCTCGGCCGCGTCAACAATTAGTCGGCACTGACATCGTCACTCGAACGGACGCGAAATCCCGCGTCCGTTTTTTGTTTCTGAACCCGTTTCGTGGCGGAGTGCGGGTTGAAGGGTTCGCCTCTTGCGACGCGATCGCCACAGGCCTCTCGCCGCCGACAGCCTTCAGCCTGAAGCCTGCTCCCCCTACACTCTCGGCCGACTCACGCTTCTCAACACGCTTTGCGCCCAGGTGATGGAATGGCCGACTATTTTCCGAGCGTCTCGAAGATCGAATACGAAGGGCCCAAGTCGAAGAACCCCCTCGCCTTCAAACACTACAACCCCGACGAGATCATCGAAGGGCAGACGATGAGGGACCTCTTCCGGTTCAGCGTCTGCTACTGGCACACCTTCCGGGGGACCGGCACGGACCCGTTCGGAGCCGCGACTCTCCAGCGCCCCTGGGACGACGGTTCGGACTCCATCGCGAACGCACTCAAGCGGGTCGATGTCGCCTTCGAGTTCATGAAGAAACTCCAGGCCCCGTTCTACTGCTGGCACGACCGGGACGTCGCTCCGGAAGGCTCGTCGCTCAAGGAGTCGAACAAGAACCTCGACGAGATCGCGAAGAAGCTGAAGGACAAGCAGGGGGAGACCGGCATCAAGCTGCTGTGGGGGACCGCCAACCTCTTCAGCAATCCGCGGTTCATGCACGGAGCCGCCACGAGCTGTAACGCCGACGTGTTTGCCTTCGCCGCGGCGCAGGTCAAGAAGGCGATCGAGGTGACGTACGAGCTCGGCGGCGCGAACTACGTTTTCTGGGGCGGCCGCGAGGGTTACCACAACCTCCTCAACACCGACATGAAGCGGGAGACCGATCACCTCGCCCGGTTCATGCACATGGCGCACGAGCACGCGAAGTCGATCGGCTTCAAGGGGCAGTTCCTGTTCGAACCGAAGCCGAAGGAGCCGACGAAGCACCAGTACGACTTCGACGCCGCAACCTGCCTCAACTTCATCGGCCGCAACGGCCTCGACGGGATCGTGAAGCTCAACATCGAGACGAACCACGCCACGCTGGCGGGGCACTCGATGATGCACGAGCTGGAAGTCGCCCGGATCCACAATGCCCTCGGATCGATCGACGCCAACACCGGCGATTCGCTCCTCGGCTGGGATACCGACCAGTTCCCGACCGACATCTACCTCACGACGCAGATGATGCTCGTGATCCTGAAGCAGAACGGGCTGGGCTCGGGCGGAACGAACTTCGACGCCAAGGTCCGCCGCGAAAGCTTCGAGCCGATCGACCTGTTCCACGCCCACATCGGCGGGATGGATGCCTTCGCCCGCGGAGCGAAGATCGCTGCCGCCATCCGCAAGGACGGCGTTCTCGATCAGTTCGTGACGAACCGCTACCGCAGCTTCGACGACGGGATCGGGGCGAAGATCGAGAAGGGGACCGCGACGTTCGCCGACTGCGAGAAGTACATGCTCGAGAAGGGCGAGATCGCGGCCAACGAGTCGGGACGCCAGGAATACCTGGAGAACGTCATCAACGACTACATCGTGTAGAAGTTTTCAGT